>PMWR01000118.1 GCA_003166055.1 Acidobacteriaceae bacterium | reverse complement strand
TTTATGCTGGGCAAATTCCTGACAGATCCGGTTTGGTGGTTCCTTCTTTTCTGGCTGCCGGATTTCTTTAATAAGCGGTTCAGCCTGAACCTGGCGCATCTTGGCTTGCCGCTGGTGATTATTTACTGCGTGTCGTCGGTGGGAAGCGTTTTTGGCGGGTGGCTGCCGCGGGGTTATGAGCGGCTTGGAATGGCGCTGAAGCCGGCTCGGCTGGCATCGATGCTGACGTGTGCATTGCTGGTGACGCCGATTCTGTTTGTGGGCGGGCTGCGCTCGGAGTGGGTTGCGGTGGCGTTGTTGAGCCTGGCGGCGGCGGCGCACCAGGGGTGGTCGGCCAATCTGTTTACGACGGTACCGGATATGTTTCCGCACAAGTATGTGGGGACGGTGGTGAGCTTTGGGACGCTGGCCGGTGCGGCGGGCGGCGCCATTTTCGCGATGGTGACGGGAAACATTTTGCAGATTACGCACAGTTATGTGCCGCTGTTTTTCTATTCCGCTTCAGCGTATCTTGTGGCTTTGGTGGTTTTGCGAACATTGGCGCCGGGGCTGAAGCGGGCGATGCCGCAGGGGTGAGGGATGGGGAGCAACTCTTAGCTTTCAGTTAGAAAGAAACAATACGGAAGGCCCGATGGCGGATGGTTGGGCTTTGNNATGGGGCACCCGGAGTTTCAAGCGAAGGTTGGGGACTACATATGAGTGAGCCGCGGAAGTTGCGCATGGGGATGGTGGGCGGCGGGCCGGGGGCGTTCATTGGACCGGTGCACCGGATGGCTGCGGAACTTGACGGCAAGATCGAGATGGTGGCGGGGGCATTCTCGCAGTCGGCAGAGCGGTCACGGGCGGCCGGAGCGAGCTTTCGGATCGATCCGAGCAGGGCGTATGCGGGCTACGAGGAGATGCTTGCGACGGAACGGACGCGGGCGGACGGGATCGACTTTGTGGTGATTGCTACGCCGAATCATTTTCATTTGCCGGTGGCGGTGGCGGCGCTGGAGGCGGGTTTCGCGGTAGTGAGCGATAAGCCGGCCACGGCCACCTACGCAGAGGTGTTGGAGCTTGAAGCGGCAGTCGAGAAGGCTGGACTGCCTTACGCGCTGACGCATACCTACGCGGGGTACGCTCTGGTGCGGGAGGCGCGAGCGATTTGCCAGAGCGGACAACTGGGAAAGATTCGCAAGGTTGCCGTCGAGTATTTGCAGGGATGGTTGAGCAAGCCGCTGGAGACAACAGGACAGAAGCAGGCGGCGTGGCGCTCCGATCCCGCGCTGAATGGGCCCGGCGGGTGCATCGGCGATATCGGCACGCATGCGTTTCACCTGGTGGAGTATGTGACCGGATTGGAAGTGACGAGCCTGAACGCCGTGCTGCGCACAGTGGTGGAGGGACGGCGGCTGGATGACGATTGCAATGCGCTGCTGCGATTGGAGAACGACGCGACCGGAACCTTGATGGCGTCGCAGGTGGCTGCGGGCGAGGGTAACGGGCTGCGGCTGCGGGTGTATGGTGAGAGCGGCTCGATCGACTGGCGGCAGGAGGATCCCAACCGGCTGCGGGTCAAGTGGCTGGATGGGCCGGAGGAGATACGGCACGCGGCGGGCGGTTATTTGAGCGCGGATGCGCGAGGGGTGACGCGACTGCCTGGAGGACATCCTGAGGGGTATATCGAGGCGTTTGCGGTGCTCTATCGCGAGTTTGCGGATGCGTTTTGGAGCTGGCGGATCGGCGAGACGAATGCGCTGCCGGCGACGCTGCCGGGGATTCGAGCGGGAGTGCGCGGGATGCGGTTTATTGAGCGGGCGATTGAGAGCAGCGGGCGGGAGAGCTGGGTGGAGTTTTGACCACCTGCGGTGGGGCAGACGGCAATTGCGCGCCAATGGTGCAAGCGGGCTAGCACCGAGTGTGCTGGCAAGGGGGAACGATGAAGACGATCAAGGGTCCGGGGATTTTTCTGGCGCAGTTTGCCGGAGATGAGGCGCCATTCAATACGCTGGGCGGCATGGCCGATTGGGCGGCGGAGTTGGGGTTTGCGGGGATTCAGATTCCGACGTGGGACGGACGGCTGTTCGATTTGAAGCTGGCCGCGGAGAGCCAGGACTATTGCGACGACATAATGGAAGTAGTGGAACAGGCGGGGCTCGAAGTCACAGAGCTTTCCACCCACCTACAGGGACAACTGGTGGCGACGCATTCGGCATACGACGAGCTATTTGCGGGGTTTGCGCCGGCGGAATTGGCTGGGGATTTGGAGGCGCGGCAGGCATGGGCTGTGGACCAGTTGCTTTGCGCGGCGAAGGCAAGCCAGCGGCTGGGACTCACGGCACATGCGACGTTTTCAGGGGCGCTGGCGTGGCCGTTCTTCTATCCGTGGCCGCAGCGGCCGGTGGGGCTGATTGACGAGGCGTTTGCGGAACTGGGGCGGAGATGGCTGCCGATTCTCAACGCGTTCGATGAAACTGGCGTGGATGTCTGCTTTGAGCTGCATCCGGGCGAGGATTTGCACGATGGGACGACCTTCGAGCGGTTTCTGGAAGCAGTGGGCGGACATGCGCGGGCCAACATTCTCTACGACCCGAGCCACATGATTTTGCAGCAGATGGATTATCTGGCGTTCCTGGATATCTATCACGAGCGGGTGCGAGCTTTTCACGTAAAGGATGCGGAATACCACGCGAGCGGGCGGTCAGGGGTTTATGGCGGGTATCAAGCCTGGATCGACAGGCCGGGACGGTTCCGTTCGCTGGGCGACGGGCAGATCGATTTTGGTTCGATTTTTTCAAAGATGGCTCAGTACGACTATCCGGGATGGGCGGTGCTGGAGTGGGAGTGCTGCATCAAGCATCCGGAGGCGGGTGCGGCCGAGGGGGCGAAGTTTATTCAGGAGCGGATTATTCGCGTGACGGATAAGGCGTTTGACGATTTTGCCGGGGGCGGGGCGGATGCGGGACGGAATCGACGGATATTGGGGCTGGGATAAACCCCTTCCGTGGGGCAGACGTTCGCTATTCGCTTGCACCAGCTTGTTGCCTCCCCCACCGTTTCGCTAGAAAGAAACAAACCTCCGT
>PMWR01000562.1 GCA_003166055.1 Acidobacteriaceae bacterium | reverse complement strand
GACTATGCGGCCAGTCAGATTCTGGCCGACGTGCTGGCCAGCCAACGCGCCGATATCTACGGCATGGTCCCGGCTGGCAAGGCGCTGGGTACGCAATTCGGTATTGCGGAGGCGTATCCCAAAGCCAGCGTCGGCTACGGGTTGGTAGCCCTGCCTTCCGCGGCAGACGCCACCGGCGCGATTAAGGAACTGCGGGCGATACTGGCAAACTATGCGCAAAAAGGTGTGCCGGAGGACCTGGTTGCGGCGGCCATTCGCAGCGAGGTCGCATCCGCGGAGTTTGAACGGAACTCGATTCCCGGCCTGGCGAACGTCTGGTCGAGTGCGCTGGCCGCCGAGGGCCGTACGTCTCCCGATGAAGACGTTGAAGCCATCAAGCGGGTCACGCTCGCGGACGTGAATAGGGTTGCAAAACAATACCTGGTTGATGACAACTCGATTACCGCGACTTTGAAGCCGGTGCCGACCGGGCAACCCGTCTCCGGAAAGGGATTTGGCGGCGCGGAACAGGTCACTTCGCCTCCCACCAAACCGGTTGAGCTTCCCGCGTGGGCGGCAGGCGCTCTGGCCGAGCTCAAAGTTCCTGAAAATTCCATCAACGTGTCGGATACAAAACTGCCAAACGGACTTCGTTTGATCGTGAAGACCGACCGGACCAGTCCGACCGTCTCGGTTGCGGGTTCAGTGAAGCACGAATCCGACCTTGAGACACCGGCCGGACAAGAAGGTGTCTCCGACCTTCTTGACGGACTCTTCTCTTACGGAACAAAGACGCTGGATCGGCTGGCCTTCCAGAAAGCGCTTGACGATATTGCCGCGAATGAGAGCGCGGGCTTCGGCTTTTCATTGGATGTGTTGAAGGAGCATTTCTCTCGCGGCGTCGAATTGCTGGCGGACAACGAGCTTCATCCCGCGCTACCCGCGCAAGCGTTTGCAGTTGTTCAGAGCCAGACGACACAGTTTGTCGCCGGCAACTTGCAGAGCCCCGGCTACCGTACATCGCGCGCGCTTGATCTGGCGTTGCTGCCCGCGAACGACCCGGCCTTGCGCGAGGTGACTCCGGCTACCGTCGGCAAAATCACACTGGACGAAGTAAAGCAATTCTATGCGTCCACCTTTCGTCCCGACCTCACTACCATCGTGGTCATTGGCGACGTCTCTCCGGAAGAAGCGCGGCAAGCGATTGAGAAGTGGTTTGGGGATTGGAAGGCCGCTGGTCCCAACCCCGATACCACCCTGCCTCCCATCCCTATCAACAAACCCTCGGCGGTCAACGTGGCCGATTCTGAGGCGGTGCAGGACTCGGTGGTTCTGGCCGAGCAGTTGAACCTGAACCGCTTTGATCCGGACTACTATCCGTTGCAATTGGGCAATCATGTTTTGGGCGGAGGCTTTTACGCCACGCGTCTCTATCACGATCTGCGCCAGGTGGCCGGCTACGTCTATACGGTCAATGTAAGTTTGCGCGCCTCGAAGACCAGGGCCAGCTATTCCGTCGACTATGGCTGCAATCCAGAAAATGTTTCGAAAGCGAGGGCTTTGATTGAGCGCGATCTGGACCAGATGCGGACCCAGGACGTTTCCCCAGCCGAGCTGCAGCAGGCCAAAGCGATGCTCCTGCGGCAGATTCCTTTGAGCGAGTCGAGTGAAAGCGCAGTTGCAGGAGGACTGCTCGGACGAGCTCAGATTGGCCTTCCGCTCGACGAACCGATAAAGGCGGCGAAGAGATACATTGAACTGAATGCCGGCGACGTGAAAGCCGCATTTTCCAGGCAGTTGCGCATCGGTGATTTTGTCCAGGTTGTTCGTGGCCCAGCCCCGCAATAGGCCGTCAACCGATCCCGAATCGGCGCCAAATTCGCAATCGACCTCAAGCTTCTTGCCCGTCGCCCGGCCATGGGTTTGCCGCAACCAGAAAAGCCAGGACCATCTCGCCTCTTTTGAATGCATAAAACTTGAATCCGAATAGCGCCAATAGCGGATAGAGATCGCATACCCCAAGATCGCCGCCAACAAAGACGGCGCAATCGGAATAAAGAACGTAATCGCCAGTCCGTTGATATGTTTGCGCACCAGCACATCGCTTTGCGAGGAATCATGAGGGCACACGCCAACTGCACGCCTCTTTTCTCAACACGCAAAAGGGCACAATCGCGCGGGCGCCAAACCGGCGCAGATCCAACTTCTTTGTGCGCATAGTTCAGGCGGAGCTTCCCAATTGGGACTTTCGGCGCCGGTCAAGTCAACTCCCTGCGCCTCGGCCACTACGAATTTCCGGAAATTCCACGAATTTTTCGCGGTCCATCGTTGATGGTTTAGCATATGCGCAGGCGCGTGGCGCTCGTCAGCGTCATCCACACGAGCCGAAGCCGAGGTCGGACTGTTTTGTCACCCTTCCCAAGACGACAGATAACAGGTTGTAGCAAGGTCAGGCCAGACTCCGGTCGTGCGTTCTGGGTGGCAATGTGTTGTGCGCCTCTTTTTGCGAGCAATGCGATTGCGCAGTCTCCGACCAGCATTTTCGCCCCGGCCGCGACGCCTGCCCATTCAATCTTCGATCTCTCGATGCTGGTGCTTTCCGTCACCCTGGCGATTTTTCTTATCGTTGCCGGACTGCTGCTGTACGCGCTGATCCGTTACCGGCATCGCCCTGAGGATGCGCATCGCGAGCCTGCACAAGTCTATGGCAGCAATCAGATTGAGTTATCCTGGACAGTCATTCCGATCCTGATCGTGGTGATGCTGTTTCTCACCACCGCGCGAGTCATCATCGGAACTCAGGCCATCCCCAAGCCGAACAATGCCATGAATGTGACCGTGATCGGCCATCAATTCTGGTGGGAGTATCGCTATCCGAAGCTGGGCATAGTCACGGCGAATGAACTCCATATCCCAGTCGGCAATCCGGCGAACTCTGCTCCAACTTACCTGAACATGTCGTCGGCGGATGTGGCCCATAGCTTCTGGGTGCCGCGCCTTGCAGGTAAGACAGACGTGATTCCGAATCGCGTTAACACGATGTGGATGGATCCAGATCAGCCCGGCCTGTACCTGGGACAATGCGCGCAGTATTGCGGCACGCAGCATGCGAAGATGCTGATACGGGTTTATGCGCAATCGCCTGCTGATTTTGCCGCCTGGGTTAGCCTGCAGAAGCAGCCGGGACAGCAGAGTTTTGCCGGTAATCCCGCCGCGGCGGAAGGCCA
>PMWR01000251.1 GCA_003166055.1 Acidobacteriaceae bacterium | reverse complement strand
GGACCTGCGAAGGCGGAGATCAATGAGGGCGGCTGTGTAGGTGGCAGCGGAACAGGAATGCCGGGGCCTGAGGCAACAGCAACGCTGGTAGAAACCGTCAAAATGGCGGCAAGGATAGCAAATTGCAACTTAAAGCTCTTCGAGGTCATGTAAGGAGGTCTCCTTTGGGTACAACTTTGTACGAAAAGAGTAACCCAAAAGAGGCATTTTGGATACAACAAAAGTTACCAATGTGTCAAATTTCAACAATGCTCGCACTCGAAGTGTGAATTTCGAGGTAACCCAATGGCTGGAAACAGGCTTACATCGGGCCAGATTGGCCGTTTCTCCACGGGAAGCGGGGCAAACCGGCAATTTGTGACTTCCAGGCGGTATCTTATTCAGGAGCGCCATCGCACCCCAAGAGGACAAAGCCTTGATTCCCGAACTGCGCACCCAATTCAACGAAGGCTTCAGTCCGGAGAAGTATGCGGAACTTTTGGAGTTGGTGGAGCATCGCTGTGGCGCGCCGGTCGAATACCGGATCGCGGAGACGCCGGTCTTTCTGCCGCCGACGCTGCTCAAGGAGATGGCGGCGGCGGGCGCCACGCTGACCATGAGCCTGCTTGCGAATCCGGCGTGCCTGACCGCGGCGCGGGAGGCAATTCCTGAGGGGTATTGTGTAGCTGGCGAGACGCCGCACCCTCACTTTCTGACAGCAGATTTCGCGCTGGTGGAAGATGCGGCGGGCGGTCTGGTTCCCAGGTTGGTGGAGATCCAGGCGTTTCCCTCGGTATATGGCTACCAGAGTGTGCTGTGCTCGGGGTATCGCGACGCGTTCGGGCTGGGAGACGGGCTGGATGTCTTTCTCAGCGGATTGAACGAAGACAGCTACTGGGAACTGCTGGGACGAACCATTCTGGGCGGGCACGACAAAGAAAATGTGGTGCTTACCGAATTGGACCCGATCAACCAGAAGACGCTGCCCGACTTTCTGGTAACGGCGCGTCGGCTCGGGATCGCGGTGTTGGACATTCGAGAGTTGGAAGCCCAAGGAAACAAACTGCATTACCGCAACTCCGAGGGACGGCTGGTTCCAATTGATCGCATCTATAACCGGGCCATTGCCGATGAACTTATGGCGCGCGAAGTCCGGTTGCCCTTTGACCTGACGCACGACTGGGACACGGAGTGGGCGGGGCATCCGAACTGGTACTTCCTTATTTCGAAGTTTTCAATTCCCTGGTTGTCGCGGCCGGCGGGGAGCCACCCGGTGGTGCCTCCGGCGGTTTTTGTGAGCGACTTTCTGGACGGGAACGGAAGAGCGGAGTTGGCGGCAGCGGGCGTTGCCGTGCCGGCCCAGGCTGGACCGGAAACGACCTATAGCGAGTTGCTGCTCAAGCCTCTGTTCTCGTTCGCGGGGAAGGGAATCCAGTTCGATCCGACGCAGGCGCAACTGGAGGCGATTCCGGCGGAGCGGCGGGGCGAATTTCTGTTGCAGCAGCGCATGCGGTTTGTGCCGACGATCGCGACGCCGTGTGGGCTTACCCAGGCAGAGATTCGCATTTTGTACCTGTGGCCGGATCACGGCATGCTGACGCCGGCTCTCTCGTTGGTGCGGCTTGGGAGGGGAAAGATGATGGGCGTGGACCACAACAGGAATCAGGAGTGGGTGGGCGCATCGGCCGCATTTTTCCCGTCCGGGGCGGAGAAATGAAGCGCGACCGTGCACCGGAGTTACCATCTCGAAAACTTTAGTGCTATGTATGGAACGGGAAAAGTTCGTTAGAGTGACTTACGATAGATTTTGGACTAAGGTTGCAGCCGATGAATGCTTCGAATTCGGGATTACCGCTTGAGGCCGCGCTTCCTACCACCGCCGATCCCCGGCGGGAAGTGCGCTGCGCGGTGCGGTTCCCGCTGATGCTGCCGGTGGTACTCGTGTCGAGCCAGGGGGAGTTTGGGGCCCTGACGCGAAACGTGTCCGCCAGCGGCGTTTTGCTGGAGTTGGATCGACCATTGGCGGTGGGGCTGGAAATCAGTTTTTCGTTGCGGATGCCAGGTAGAGTAATGGGTACCCCCCGCGATGTTTTGGTTTATTGCCTGGGCCGTGTGGTACGCTGCTCCTTGAGCCAAAATCAGTACCAAGCCGGCGCAACAATTGACGAGTACCAATTCGCTGAGCAGTGAGGACTTGATTGGCTTGGCCACATCCAACTATGGAATTCCTGGAAGACTCCTCCGATGGCGAAATTCTTGACGCGCCGGTCAAGCCGGGAGCGGTTCGCATTATTCTTGCGGATTCCCAGGCCATTTACCGTGTAGGCATTCGCAAAGTTTTTGCTCTCGAAGACGATTTGCGCGTGGTGGCCCAGGCGGACTCGATCGAGAATCTGCGTGCGGCAGTTGAGCGCTATCCCACGGACGTGGTTTTGCTGGAAGGAAGCCTTCTGTCCGGTACTGCAAACGTTATCCCGGAACTGCTTCGGTCCGCCCCGGATGTGAAGCTGATAGTGCAGGCTGTCTCGACCGATGAAAACCAGACCGTGGAGCTTTACCGGCGCGGCGTGCGGGGGATTATTTCGAGGTCCATATCCCCCGATCTGCTGGTTCGGTGCGTGCGGAGAATCGCGGCGGGCGAGACCTGGATCGATAATCAATCGGTTACCTGGGTAATCGAGGCGTATCGTGCACAGGCTGCCGCCCTTGTGAGCCCGCGGACACAGCCTCGCCTTTCGCCCAAAGAGATGGCCATCATTACCTGCATTACCCAGGGCAAGCGCAACAAAGAGATCGCTTTTCAACTGGGTACCACCGAGCAGGTCATCAAGAATTATCTACGCAAAATATATGACAAGCTGGGCGTCAGCGACCGGCTCGAGCTGGCGCTGTATTGTCTGCATAACAAGATTATTCAGTCGGATGCGGACGAAGAATCGGTGGCTCAGAAGGTTGTTGGCCGGTAGTTTTCCCTTTGAAAAGGCCTGCAGACGACGGCTTCTCGCGGTTAAGGTAAGGCAATCGCATTTGCGGGCGTGGACGCCTGCGCAACAGCCGGTCTGGAGACGGCGCTACCCTGCTTGGGGTTTTGACTCATTGTCGCCGGTGCAGCTGACGGGTGCACGCGGGTCTTCTTCGGGCCTGCGGGCAAGCACGAGCAGACGGATCAATTCCGCCAGTTGCTGATTGTTCAGGTGTCCCAGCAGTTCACGCGGAACCTTGAGGATGACGGGGTCCATCTCAGTCAAAAGGGCGAGGCCACCCGTAGAGATGTGCGTCCAGACGGCGCGGCGGTCGTGTTTGTCGCGCTGCTGCCGGATGAGCTTGAGCGTCTTCAAGCGCGCCAGCAGCCGGGTTATGTCGGGTTCGGCGGTGATCATTCGGTCGCCGATGGCCGAACAGGTAAGCCCGTGAGGCTGAGCGGCGCGAAGAATGCGCAGCACATTGTATTGCGTGGATGTCACACCCCATTTGCGGGTTTTCAAATGGAAGGCGCGATGCAGGCAGTCGGAGGTGCGCATCAGGTTGAGAAGCGCCTCCTCCTCCACGCTGGCGAAGGGAGCTTCCTGCATGATTTCAAGTTTCAGGCCGGTCATCGACAGTTCTCCCTTCGGGGCGGCGTTCTCTGAGCGGGATGAAGGCGAGCCGCGTTGCCCTCACCCCAACAGCGGCCTTTTTGGGACCGGTTACTGCTTTACTACGTCGAGATCCAGGGTAATCTGGACGTCGTCGCCGACGATGGACACGGGGAAGCCGGCTCCAATGCCAAAGGCCGTGCGGCTGATGATGGTGGTGGCCGCAAAGCCGGAATGCGGCTTTTTGTCCATGCCCTGCACCGGGCCAGCGGGACCTTCCACTTCAAGCACGACGGGCTTGGTTACGCCGTGGAGGGTGAGATTGCCGGCTACCTTCAGGTTGTTGCCGTTCTTGGCCACGCTGGTGGAGGTGAAGGTGGCAGTGGGGAACTTGGCTACGTCGAAGAAGGCATCGGACTTAAGGTGGTTGTCACGGGGCGATTGGCCGGTTTCAACGGTGGAGACGTCGATGGTGGCCGAGACGACGGACTTGGTGACGTCCGCCTCGTTGTAGACGATGGTGGCTGCGACCTTGCCAAAGCTGCCATGCACTTTGGAGATGGTCAGATGGGTGATGCTGAAGTTGACGTCGCTGTGGTTCTGGTCGGAAACCCAGGTGGAGGTCTGCGCAAGGGCCAGGGGAGCTGCGAGCGCCAAAATGCCAGTAATCAATGGCAAACGTTTCATGTATGTGTTTCCTTTCGATGCCGGGGCCGGTGGGCCGGGTGGGATTGGGAAGGAGAGGGGCACTCTCGCCGGGTGTGCACGGGCGGCGGCAGAAGCCGGGATCGCTCCGCGTAAACTCTTCTTTGCATATTTAGGATGGCGCAGGGAAGGTATTCGTTGCAACAAATATTTTCAATCTGTTGAAGGGCACGGAAGCAAGCGCGTGCCCTTCAAGGGTTGCGCTTGGGCTTAGCTGGCCGGAGGCGCATCCTGCTTGACGATTTCCACTTCAATGGTCAACTTGACCTCGTCGCCGACCAGGGCAGGCGGGACATTGGTTCCGATGCCGAAGGCCGTGCGGCTGATGGTGGTGGTGGCCGTAAAGCCGGAGTGAGGCTTATGGTCCATTCCGTTCTCGACCGGCGTGCTGGGACCTTCCACATCAAGCACGATGGGCTTGGTAACTCCGTGGAGGGTGAAATTGCCGGAGACAGTCAGCTTGTTGCCATTTTTCACCACGCTAGTGCTGGTGAATGTGGCCGTGGGGAACTTGGTGACATCAAAGAAATTGCCGGACTTGAGGTCGCCGTCGCGCGGCGACACGCCGGTGTCCACGGTATTGACGTCGATGGTGGCCGTAATGGTGGATTTGGTCACATCAGCCGCGTTGTAAACGAGGGTGGCGACAACATTGCCGAAGCGGCCGTGCACGTTGGAGACTCCGCCATGCCTGATGGTGAAGTCGACTTCGCTGTGGGCTGGATCGGAAGTCCAGGTGGAGTATTGCGCAAGCGCCATGGGAGCCGCAAGCGCCAGAATGCCGGTGATCAGTGCCAAACGCTTCATACGTGTTTTTCCTTTCGATACCTTGCCGGTAGGCCGGTTTGGGGGTTGGGAAAGAGGGGCTCCATCTTGCCAGAGGTGCGCGAGCGGCGAGAGAAGCCGGAATCGGTCCGCGCGAAATCTTCTTTGCATACTAGGATGGCGCATGCGCGGTATTCGTTGTAACGAATGTTTTTTGAATTCCTGGCTGGACGTTAGCGGACGCCGACAGCGCGGAGAAAATCGGCCAGGGTTTTGCCGGGTTCATCAGCGAACGAGGCGCCGGTACGCTCGCAGGCGCGGATGCGATCGAGGCGGAAGTTTCGAAAATCCACGCGGAGCTCGCACCACGCGGCGAGCGTCCAAACCGATCCCCAGAAGTGAAGGGCGAGGGGGCGGACGTTCCGTTTGGTCTGTTTGCGGCTGTCATCGGCATATGTGAGATGGAGAATGGCGTGGTCGTGGATGGCCGCGTTCAGCGCTTCCCGCATGGGGTCGACTTCGCGATGGGTGCTGATGGGAGGCACGTAGATTTGCGAGCGATCCACTTCTGCGCGGCGGTTTTTGGGCAGGGCCAGGATGACCTTGTCGAGGGCCGTGACCGAGGCGTCGCGAAGCCGGTGGCCGGCGAAGGCCTGCGCCATGCGAAGACCGACGACAACCGCTTCGACTTCATCGGGAGTGAACATGAGTGCCGTTAATTCATAGGACCGGTCAAGACGGTAGCCAACGCCGGCCTCGGCCTGGATAGGGATTGAGGACAGGGAAAGGTCGCGGACATCGCGGTAGATGGTGCGTTCGGATACGGAGAGCAGATCGGCGAGCTCGGCGGCGGTGGTGAGCCGCCGGGCACGCAGGTGTTGCACGATCTGGAAGAGCCGGTCGGCGCGGCGCATGGAAAAACGATAGCAGCCGCGACACGTTTCGGCGTGACCCAATTATGCGTAGGCGTGGAGGCCGACGCGGTTGCCTTCGGTGTCGAGGATCTGGGCGTAGGCCCCCATGCCTGGCCCAAGCTCGGTACGGGGAAGGGCAATTGAGCCGCCAGCCGGAACGATGCGAGCGAGTACGGCATCGATCGACGGGTCGGCGCTGAGGTAGACGATGGCGCCGTCGGTGGAGGGCTTGAGACCGGGGCCGGTCATCAAACATCCACTTGTGGCGTTATCGCGATCGAAGGGAAACACGGCATACGAAGCGGGGCCCATATCGCCGCGGTTGAGGGTGACTGCGAGGATCTCCTCGTAGAACGCGCTTGCTCGATTGAGATCGAGAGCAGGAATTTCGAACCAGTTAAGGGGTTTGTTCATGGTGCAAGGATGGCAGGGTGCTGCTGACAGCGTTCTGTCAGGAGTGTTTGGTCTGATATTCTCCCGGCTATGTCTGTCCTCGGACCTTTTCGACAACTTACCAGCGCGCAGCGGCACACGTTTGTGGCTGCCTTTCTGGGCTGGACGCTCGACTCGCTTGATTTCTTTCTGTTGATTTTCTGCGTAAATGCGATCGCGCTGGAGTTTCACAGCAAGCCTTCGGCGGTCTTGGGCGCGGTGTTTATGACGCAGGCTTTTCGTCCGGTGGGAGCGCTGCTGTTCGGGATGCTGGCGGACCGCTACGGACGGCGGCCGGTGCTGATGTTCAACATTCTCAGCTTCTCAGTGATTGAACTGGCATGCGCCTTTGCGCCATCGCTGAACATGCTGCTGGTGATGCGGGCGCTGTTTGGGATTGCCATGGGCGGCGAGTGGGGCGTGGGCGCGGCGCTGGCTTTTGAGACGCTTCCAAAGAAGGGACGCGGAACGTTTTCAGGGATATTGCAGGAGGGGTACGCGGCGGGATCGATTCTGGCTTCGGGGGCATTTGCGCTGCTGTTTCAGGGCGTGCACTGGGGTTGGCTGGTGATTCCGGGGATTGGATGGCGGGGGTTGTTCATGGTGGGCGCGGCGCCGGCGCTGCTGGTCTTTTACGTGCAGGCGCGCGTGAAGGAGTCGCCGGTGTGGGTTGCGGAGGCGAAGAAGCGGAAGGAGCGTATGGCTGGGGTGCGCATGCCGGCGGAGATTGGGACGCTCGCGCAAATCAAGAAATTCTTACCCACGTTTTTGTTTCTGATTCTGCTGATGACCGCGTTCATGAGCTTTTCGCATGGAACACAGGATGTGTATCCGACATTTCTCACTGTATATGCGAAGCTGAAGCCGGAGACGGTGGGGCTGATCGGCGTGCTCTATGGATTTGGTTCGATCGGCGGCGGGATTTGTTTTGGAGCGCTTTCGGAAAAATGGGGACGCAAGCGAGCGATTGTGACGGCGGCGCTGCTGTCGATTCCGGTGATTCCGTTGTACGCGTATGGGCACTCCGCGTGGACGCTGGGCGCGGGCGCGGTGCTGATGCAGTTCATGGTGCAGGGCGCGTGGGGGGTGGTGCCTGCGTATTTGACGGAGCTTTCTCCTGCGCCGGTGCGAGCGACTGCGCCGGGATTTGCGTACCAGCTCGGTGGGCTGGTGACTTCATGGAACGGCAAGGCGCAGGCGCTGGCGGCGGAACGATGGGGGAATTATCCGGCGGTGCTCGCGATTACTGTGGTGGTGGTGGCGCTGTCGCTGGCGGCGCTGGCGTTCATGGGGCACGAGGCAAAGGGACGGGAGATGGGAGTTGCGTGATTGGATGCAGTTAAAGTGTCCGAATTCGGCCAGTTGGGCGCGCAACCGGACATAGGAAGAGCGACGGGAATGATTGGATATACCTCCATAACATAAGAGTTATAAGGCAGTTATGCCGGTCACAGCGTTTGGCCATTGAGATGCAGTATCTTTATTGCAATAGCCACGATAGGCGGTAAGTCTGAAGGAGTCGTTATGACTGCAAGTCTCCGTGACGCCCGGTTTGCATTCCGGCAACTTCGCAAGAGTCCCTGGTTCACCATGGCAGCGGTATCGATGCTGGCGCTGGGCATCTGCGCAAACGGCACCGTCTTCAGTTGGATCAATGCTACGCTGCTTCATCCGATTCCCGGCGCGCGGAATACTGGGGAGCTTGTCACAGTGATGCGCGGGACGTGGAATCCGTCGCCGTCACCGCCGCTTTCGTATCCTGACTATCGCGATCTGCGCGAGCGTAACCACAGCCTCAGCGGCATGCTGGCCTACCACGCCGACTGGGTGACGCTGACGGGCGGCGACATGCCGCAGCGCATCTACGGGGCCAATGCTTCGGCGAACTACTTTGACGTGCTGGGAATCAAGCCTTACTTGGGTCGCTTTTTTCGGCCCGATGAAGAGGCGAGCGAGGGCGGATCCCCTTACCTGGTTCTCGGCTACACGCTCTGGCAGACGCGCTATGGCGCGGACCCGGAAATCGTAGGCAAGTCTGTCGAGATCAACCAGCATGCACTCACCGTCATCGGCGTTGCGCCCAAGGGATTTATCGGCTGCATGCCCGGCATTCGCACCGATGTGTGGGTGCCACTTTCGCCGATACGTCAAAGCGCAGTCAATTGGCAGATTGTGGGACGCGACCGTCCGTGGCTCAACGTAATGGGCCGGCTACGCCCCGGCGTCAGCCGCGCGCTCGCGACACAGGACCTGGAATTGTTGATGCGGCAGTTGGTTGCCCAGTATCCCGACGACCACCCCGGCGTGAACACGATTTTTCTTGATCCGCTGTGGCGCTCTCCGTTCGGAGCCAACGTTTACCTGGCTTCATCGCTGCCGATTCTACTTGCCATTGCGGGTGTGGTGCTGCTGCTGACGTGCGCTAATATCGCCACGCTGATGCTGGTGCGTTTTGTTGCAAGACGGCGCGAGATTGCCATCCGGCAGTCGCTGGGAGCCAACAGGATTCAACTCACGCGGCAGATGATTTTTGAGGGGATGATGCTCTCGCTCGCCGGCGGCGGCGTTGCCGTTCTGTTGACGGCATGGTCTTCGAAAACGATGGCGCGGTTCATCCCGCCGAATGCGAGCCCGATTGCGATCAACGGGCATCTCGACTGGAATGTAGTGGCCGCCATCATGGTGCTTGCGATTCTGGCCAGCGTGCTTTGCGGCGCTATGCCGGCGTGGAGATCGTCACGGGTTTCTCCTGCCGAGGCGCTCAAGGAAGAAGCGGGGAGCGTATCGTCCAGCGCGAGCAACCAATTGATGCTCAGCGGGCTGGTGGTGGCGCAGATTGCCTTGTCGCTGACGCTGATGATTACCGCCGGCTTGTTCATGCGGACGCTTAGGAATACCAGCGCAGCCGATCCAGGCTTCGATCGCAGCCATGTGCTGCTCGCTTCGGTCGACCTTGAATCTGCGGGTTATTCCTGGGCGGGGGCCAAAACATTCGAGCGCAATCTGCTTTTGAAGCTGCAGGCGCTGCCTGGTGTCGAATCCGCAGCCGTGTCTGATTGGGTACCGCTCAGCTTTACCCGTGGATCGGTGGACGCGTTGCCCGAGGGGTATGTGCCCAAGCCGCATGAGTCAATGGAAGTGAGAAACGCGTCTGTCAGCGCTGACTATTTTCAGACGATGAAGATTCCCATGCTGCAAGGAAGACACTTCACGCAGCAGGATGAGGAAGGTGCGCCCCGAGTGGCGATTGTGGATGAGACCATGGCCAACCACTTTTGGCCTGGGCAATATCCATTGGGCAAGCGGATGCGCATGTACAACAGTTGGTTTACTGTCGTCGGGGTAGCGAAGAATACGACCCATCAAAACATGAACGAGGCGCCGGAGCCGCTTGTTTATCTCTCCTACTTTCAGTTTTCCGGGCCGCAGGTGATCTTTCATCTTCGCACCAGAGGGAATCCGGAACTGCTGGCGTCGCCTGTGGAGCAGGCGGTTCACGAAATGGACTCGAGGCTTCCGGTATTCGATGTGCGTACGCTGGAGCAGAGCACGCAAATTGCAAATATGTTTGCCATGATCGAGGCCACCTTCGCCAGCGCGTTTGGTTTTCTTGCGCTGATTCTGGCGGCGTCGGGGATCTATGGCGTCATGGCCTACAGAACGCAGTTGCGGACGCACGAAATCGGGATTCGCGTTGCGCTGGGCGCTTCACGGCCGGACGTGCTGGGGTTGGTTCTGAAGCAGGGATTGCGGCTGACGGCCATCGGCGTGCTTCTTGGGCTCGGCCTGTCGCTGCTGCTGACTCGGTTCCTGCGCGGGCTGCTCTTCGGTGTCTCAGCGATGGACCCGTTGACCGTTTTGGCGGTGACTGCGCTGTTGTTCTTGATTGCCGTCGTGGCCAGCTATCTTCCGGGTCTCAAAGCGATGCGCACCGATCCGGTGGCTGCGATCAGAGCGCATTAGACTCTGGTTGTGTTGGCAACGGCGACATGTGGTGTTGCGATGTTCGATTGGATTTTCTGAAGGGAAGGTAGAGCAACAGGAAGACACAGCAGGCGACGACTTCCGCGGCTGCGATGTAGCAGGGCCAGGGGCCGAGCAGGTCGAGCAGCGAAGCGTTGGGAGGCTTGGCGCGCAGGTACATGTAGTCGGTCTTATAGAAATAATCAATTGTTCCGACGCATGCGGCGTAGATGTTTACAGCGAGCATGGCGCGGGCAACTGAGCCTGGGCGCGGCCGCGCCTGTTTGGACCACACGAGATAGAGAACGCCAACGACAATGAGCCCGTGGTCGACGAAAAACTGGATAGTGGAGAAGGATGGGAACGGTTCCCAGAGGTTTGGCGTAAGCAGGGCCATGGTCGCGCCGGCCAATGCGCCGTAGTAAGCCAGGTCGAAGATCGTCTTGTTGAGAGTGAGAAGGGCGATGATGATCAGGCATAGCGACGCATCGCAGAGTTCCAGGGGAAGATGATCGGGAAAGGTGAGCTGGCCGTGCGCGATCAGGAATCCGTAATAGACCGCTGCGTCGAGAACAATGACGCAGGCCAGGCCGATGCGCAGGCCGCGTGAGCCGTGAGCGAGCTTGCGCTGAACGGCAGCGAGAATGGCAGCAAGCGAAGGTACGGCGGCGAGGATGCAGAGATGAGCTGGGCCTAGAAGCTGAAAATTGGGAAGCTGGAAGTTGGATTGCATGCTGGGTCTCTGGATGTTGGTACAGAATACCCCGCGGCAATGAGCGTTGTTCTTACCTTTTTTTGCGAGGCCGGCGAGAGGCTGCGGTTCCGTTCATTTCAGAATGGACAGATAAGCGCGCCAGGGGCCGACGGATTCGATATAAGTGCTGGACATGGCCTTCACGATCTGCGAGATGTGGCCGAGATCGTGGACAACCCAGGTGGCGAGCAGGTTGCTAAGGGTGACCGGACCGAGATCGGGATGCAGGCCGGGGAGATCGAGTTCGAGTTCTCCCAGATTCAGAGCGCCAAGCAATTGAAGGCTCTCGCGGCGCGCAGCAGCGAAATCATCGAGCAGGGCCGCGATGGACTTGCCGGCAATCGACGATTGAAATGCGAAGCGGTCAAAGGGTTCGAAGGGCTGCATTTCGCGATGGTCCGTGTCGCGATTTTCCAGGATCATGTGCACGCGCGGCATCCAATCGGTTTTGTCGGCGAGGATCAGGTGGCCGACGACGTCGATGGGGCTGAAGGACTCGGGTGTCTTTCTGGCGTTCAGCCAAAATGAGGACTTATCTTGCAGCAGCGCGCTCAGGACGCCGGGCGTGGTGGATAGCACTTCGAGTGCCTGACTCATTTCAATCGGCATGGTGCTGCCTCCGGGGTATTTCAATTTGGGCGGATGAGCTCGACGCGATCACGGGTGCGGGCCCAGGTGTTGGCCGCCATGTGGCCTACGGCGTCAGGTCCGGCAGGGTGAGTATTGCCTCGTTTGTGGGATGGGAGGAAGCGAGATCGACGTTCATACTGATAGCGTAGAACATGTCCGCAGTGTGATGAGGATCATACCTGATTGGGGACGAGGGTTCTAACTTGGGAAAAGCCTCACGGGACCGTAGCAAGAGTGATTCCGGTCACGAAATTTGCACAACGGTAACATGGGATGATGCACAATCAGGGATACGGGAGAATTTGCTTTGCCGCGCATACACTTTCAACAACAACTCGCCGAGCTCAAGGACAAGCTGCTTGCCATGGCGGCGCTCGCGCAGCAGTCGGTGGAGTCGGCGGTGGACGCGTATCTGCAGCGCGACAAGGGTCTTTGCAAGTATGTGAAGCAGAACGAGACGGCCATCAACACGGCACAGCGCGAGCTGGACGAGATGGCGTATGAGCTGCTGGCGAAGGAGCAGCCGATGGCCATTGACCTGCGGTTCATTCTCGCCGTAATCAAAATCAACGGCGACCTGGAGCGGATCGGCGACCAGTCGATGGGCGTGGTTCGGCGGACGAAGGAAGTCCTGGATGCGGACGAAATCGATCTGCCGGTGGATTTTGCGGCGATGGGCGAATTTGCCGGCCGCATGATCCGGTCGGCGGTGCAGGCGCTGCTGGACGGCGACGCGCGACTGGCCGATACGGTGCGCGAGATGGACGACGAGATTGACCGCATGAACCGGCGGGCACATTCGGATCTGCTGAAACTGATCCAGGAGAAGCCGCGGTATACGCAGCAGGCGATGAACGGCATCCTGGTTTCACGAAACCTGGAACGGATTGCGGATCATGCATCGAACATCGCCACGGATGTCATTTTCTGGATTCGCGGCGCGGATGT
>PMWR01000355.1 GCA_003166055.1 Acidobacteriaceae bacterium | reverse complement strand
CCCGGAACCCTCTACGGCTCGATTGACCGAATGATGCGCGACGGCCTTGTCGAGGAATCCGGCGCCTCCGACGATGAGCGCCGCCGCTACTACCGCCTCACCGGCCTCGGCCAAACGGCACTGGCGACCGAGCTCAGCCGGCTCGAAGCGGCTGTGTCCTCAGCCCGCTCGCTTGGCCTGATTCCGCATGGAGGCCGTTCATGACCAACGCTTCACCGAACTCCGATCGCATTGAGCGTTTTTATGCGGCGTCTATCTGCCTTTACCCGGCACGCTTTCGCGAGACACATGGTTCCTCCATGCGACAGGCATTTCGCGACGCTCTCGACGATCCCACACTCTCCCGCCGCAATCTGATTCCGCTGGTTCTTCGCGATCTCGCCCTATCTCTCACAAAGGAGCATTTCACCATGCTGCGTGACACGTTTGGCCGTCCGGCCTTGATCTTTAATGCACTTGTCCTCGCCGGTCTGGCCACGGTGCTGGCCATGGCCCTCAACGTCATTCCTCAGCAGGTTCTGCGCCTGGGCGCCAACGATCCGCAGATCGCACTCGCCGACGACCTGGTGGCCAAACTGGAACAGGGCATTACTCCCGCCGACGCGGTTTCTCCAGCCTCCATTGATATTGCGCGCAGCCTTACCCCGTTTGTGATCGCATACGACAACCAGGGCCATCCGCTGGTCTCCCAGGCGCGGCTCGACGGAGCCATCCCCGCCCCGCCAAGCGGCGTCTTCGATTACGTTCGGCAGCATGGCCAGGACCGGCTAAGCTGGCAGCCCATTCTCGGCACAACATCCAACAAAGATCAGAAATCCCCTTTGAACGGCGGGAGGCCGCCGCGTGGCCAAGGTGTTCGTATCGCCGCGGTTGTACAGAGAGTTGCGCCAGTTGGGAACGCGCCGGGAGGATTTGTGCTGGCTGGCCGCAATATGCGCGAAGTGGAGTCCCGCGAACACCTCGTGGGCCAACTGGCCATGCTGGCCTGGCTCGCAATGCTTGGGCTCATCGTTGTTGCGACTGCCGCGTTTGGATGGTTCACGCGGCCGCGGAGCCTTTCGTCCATCGCAAAGGCCGGGTAATTCGACTCATCGGACATGACGCAGAATTGGCGCCACAGGCGCTCCCGCCCGTGCGGCGAGCACTCACTCCCACTCGATCGTCCCTGGCGGCTTCGAGGTGATGTCGTAGACCACGCGGTTGATGCCGCGCACCTCGTTCACAATGCGGCTGGAGATGCGCTTCAGCACCTCGTAGGGCAGCGGCGCCCAATCCGCGGTCATGCCGTCTTCCGAGTGCACGGCCCGCACCGCCACCGTGTACGCGTAGGTTCGCTGGTCGCCCATGACGCCCACGCTCATCACAGGAAGCAGCACCGCAAAGCTCTGCCAGATTCTGTTGTAAAGTCCAGCCGCCTTGATCTCCGCCACCACAATCTCGTCGGCCTCCTGCAGCAGCGCCACGCGCTCCGGCGTTACCTCGCCCAGAATGCGCACAGCCAGCCCCGGCCCGGGAAACGGCTGCCGGCCCAGAATGTCGTCCGGCATGCCCAGATCGCGCCCAATGCGCCGCACTTCATCTTTGAACAAATCGCGCAGCGGCTCAATCAACTTCAGCTTCATGTGCTCCGGCAACCCGCCCACGTTGTGGTNNTGGTGGCTCTTGATGGTCTGGCTTGGCCCCTTCACGCTGCTCGATTCAATCACATCGGGGTAGAGCGTCCCCTGCACCAGCCAGTCCACACCGCCGGATTCTTTCGCGATGCGCGTCGCCTCATCGTCAAAGACCGCGATAAACTCCGCGCCAATCCTCTTGCGCTTGGTCTCAGGATCCGTGACGCCGGCCAATTGCGCCAGGAACCGCTCGCTAGCATCCACGGCCACAATGTTCAGTCCCAGCTTTTCGCGCAGATTCTTCTGCACGATCTGGAACTCGTTCTTCCGCAGCACCCCGTTGTTCACAAAGATGCAGGTCAGCTGGCTGCCGATGGCCGTGTGTACCAGCACCGCGGCCACCGACGAATCCACCCCGCCGGAGAGGCCACAGATGACGTGACCTTTGCCGACCTTCTCGCGAATGCCCGCGACGGTGGTTTCAATGAAGTGCGCCGGCGTCCAGTCGCCCGCCGCCTTGCAAATCCCGAACACAAAGTTCCTGATAAGCTGCGGCCCCAGCGGCGTGTGGTGCACCTCGGGATGAAACTGCACCGCCCAGATGCGCCGCTCGTCGTTGGCGATGCCGGCCAGCGCGTTGGAAGTGATCGCGGTTCGATGGAACCCTGGCGGCAGCGCCTCTGCCTCATCGCCGTGGCTCATCCAGACTTGGATGTTGGCCGGAAGGCCGTTAAACAGCGGCGTTGCGACGTCTTCGATCATCACCTCGGCGTGGCCGTATTCGCGCAGCGGCGCCGCCTTCACCTTGCCGCCCATATGGTGCACGATGAAGTGCAGCCCGTAGCAGATGCCAAGCACCGGCACATCCATCTCCAGCACCGCTGCATCGGCTTCCGGCGCGTCCGCGTCATACACAGACGACGGCCCGCCCGAAAGAATCACGCCAAGCGGCTTGTAGGCCTTGATTTCCGAGAGGGGAGCGGTGCAGGGAAGAACCACGGAGAAGACATTCAGTTCGCGGATACGCCGGGCAATCAACTGCGTATACTGCGAACCAAAATCGAGGATAACGATGGTTTGGGTGTCCACTCCCTAGTGTGGCAGGGACGATGCCCGAATGTAAAGACTCGCCTTCGGCCTCATCCGTTACTGATAGTGGAACCGTGCCTGGAGAAAGTAGATTCGATCTGGAGTGACACGGTAGACCATTCGATGTTCTTGTGTGGTCCGCCTGCTCCAGCAACCAGCGAGATCGAATTTCAATGGCTCTGGCTTGCCGATTCCGTTGAAGGGATCGGCAAGCACTGCTTCCACAAGTTCGAGAAGTCGCAAAGCCAATTTGCGATCGGTCTTGATCAGGTAGGCAAGGTCTTCACGGAATCTCGGTAGGAAGATTGCAGCCCGCTCGACTCGGTCGTTCATAATCCGCGCTTATCCTCGTTTTTCAGAGGAAGGCTCCAAGCCCACGGAGCGCCGCAATTCCTCAAGTGCAGATGCCGCGGACTGCGCCGGAATAGCCTCGTTATCCATTGCGATAGACTGCGCCAGCGATTCCATCAGCCGCTCCGCATTCTTCGGCGAACGCAGCAGGTAGGCCGTCTCCATCAGGCTCGATAGCTCATCTGCGGCCACGATCGCCACATCCCGGGCTCCGCGCCGGCGAACAAAAACTACCTCGCGGTCGTCCGTTACCTGGTCCAGAAACCCAGCCAGCTTCTCACGCAAAGCGGTATAGGTCGTCTCCACAGCCATGTCGAATCCCTCAAGAAACAACCGTACAGGATTTCTGTACGGTTGTCAAGGCGACGGTCGCACTTGTAGCTACGATCTGATTTCTGTGCCCTATTCCCTGTTCCCTGTGCCCTATTCCCTATTCCCTATTCCCTGGTCCTTGTAAACCACGCCAGCCTTCATCACAAACTTCACGTCCTGTAGCGTCTTCACATCGTCCACCGGATTCTTTTCAACAGCGATAATGTCCGCCCATTTCCCAGGTTCCAGGCTGCCTGTTTTCGCCGTCCAACCCATCAAATCGGCTGCGTTCAGCGTCGCGGTCTGCAGCGCCGTCAGCGGAGCCATGCCCAGCTGGTTCACATAAACATCCAGCTCATGCGCATTCAGCCCGTGCGGATACACCGCGGCATCGGTGCCCATGGCGATCTTCACGCCGGCTTGCATCGCGTGCTTGATGTTGTTCTTGGCCACGGCAATGGTATCCAGCATCTTCTGGTGATAAAACGGCGGAAGATTGCCATACTCCAGCATCCAGTCTTCGAGATACAAAGTTGGCACAAGGTACGTCCCGCGCTTTTTCATCTCGGCAATGGCTTCGTCGTTGATGTAGCTGCCGTGCTCGATGGAATCGACGCCGGCCTCCGTGGCCCAGAGGATCCCTTGCGCCCCNNGCCTGCGGATCGTCGCCCTTTGAGAGCACGCCGCCGGTTGCGCAAATCTTGATGAGGTCGGCTCCATACTTGATGTTCTCCCTCACCTTGTGCTGCACGGCTGCAATGCCGTCGGCCACGCCGTCGCCCACCGCGTGATATTTGATCGGCAGCAGGTTGTCGTCGCAGTGGCCGCCGGTAATGCCCAGCAGCGGCCCGCTCACCTGCATGTGCGGCCCGGGAATCTGACCGGAGTTGATTGCGTCGCGCAGGTCCACGTCGGTAAATCCATAGGCTCCCACGTTGCGCACGGTGGTAATGCCGGCCATTAGCGTAGTGCGGGCGTTGACGACTCCGTTGATGGCTTCCTTGGCGTCGGTGGACGTGACCTCATGATATGGATCGAAGTCCGTATTCATGGTCAGGTGCGTATGCACGTCGATCAGACCCGGCAGCACCGTCAATCCGCCCAGATCAACCACCTTGTCGCCCGGCATTGCGGGCACTGAAGCAGTCGGTGCGATCGCCTGGATCGTGTCGCCCACCACCACGATCGTCTGTCCGTCGAGCAGTTTCCCGGTCTTCACGTCGAGCAAGTGCCCGGCGCGCACCAGGGTCCGCTTCGATTCCGGCTTCACTGCCGGTTGTGCTGAGAGGAAAGCCGTGCCGATTGCCAGGGACAGGGCAATTGCAAGTTTGCGATGCAGGATCATGCCTACGCCTCCAGGGATGTTGAACCGGAGTGTAGCAAACCAGCCGGGGCGCAGTCGCTGCTCTTCTACTCCCGGGCTCGGGCTGCGTCTTTCTTCCGTGCCTCGTCGTCTGCGTGATAGGCTCCTAATCGAATCACCGTGCCGGTTTCCCGGTGTGCTCAAATTCCTGTCTTCCACCTGGGCGTTCTATCTCCGCGAGCGACACGCCTGATGATTCCAAAAGAAAAGAGACATTTCGATGAAATGTATTCGCTTCGCTTCCATCTTGTTGCTGGCAGCCGCTAGCGCATTTGCGCAGGCGCCCGCAGCTCCGCAGGCCGACGCATCCAAACCCGCTCCGCCGCAATCCATCAAGAGCTTCGACCTTTCCGCCATCGACAAGTCCGTCGATCCCTGCACCGACTTTTACCACTACGCCTGCGGCAACTGGATCAAGGAAAACGCGGTTCCCCCAGACCAGGTGCGCTGGGCGCGGTCTTTCTCGCTGCTCGGCGAGCGCAATCGTTACCTGCTGTGGCAGGAACTGGACGCCGCCGCCACCAGCCCCAAATCCCCGCTGGAAAAGAAGTATGGCGACTACTATGCCGCCTGCATGAATACTGACCTCATTGAACAGAAAAGCATTACGCCCATCGAGCCTGAACTCAAGCGCATCGCCGATCTGAAGGATGCGCACAATCTGGGCAAGCTGATGGGCGAGCTCGAGGCCGAGGGCGGTGCCGCGCCGCTGTTCCGCTTTGGCGTCGGTCAGGACGAGAAAGACTCCTCCAAGCAGATTGCGGAGCTCGGACAGGCCGGCCTCTCGCTGCCCGATCGCGACTACTACATTGTCGACAGCAAGCGGTTCCAGGGCATCCGCAAACAGTACGTCGAGCATGTGACCAAAATGTTCACGCTCGCTGGCGATACGCCCGACCAGGCCGCCAAAGAAGCCGCCGCGGTCATGGAAATCGAGACGGCGCTCGCCAAAGCCTCAACCAGCCGCACCGACATGCGCGAGCCGGAAAACCGCTACCACATCTACACGCTGGTCGACCTCCAGAAGCTGGCCCCTGACTTCGACTTCAGCGTCTACTTCAAAGACGTGAAGGTGCGCCCTTTCGACACCCTCAACGTGGCCACGCCCGACTTCTTCAAGGCTGTCGACGGTCTCATCTCCTCAGAGCCCGTTGATGCATGGAAGTCCTACTTCCGCTGGCATACGCTGCACGCCGAGGCATCCAACCTGCCCAAGGCCTTCTACGACGAAAACTTCGCCTTCTTCGGCATGGTTCTTGCCGGACAGAAGGAGCCCACGCCGCGATGGAAGCAGTGCACCAGCATGACCGACCGCGCCCTCGGCGAAGCCGTAGGTCAGGACTGGGTCAAGCTGCACTTCCCGCCCGCCGCCAAACAGAGCATGGATCACCTGGTCCTCGCCCTTGAGAAGTCGTTGGGAGACGACATCAAGACCCTCCCCTGGATGACCGACGCAACCAAGGCCGCAGCCGAAGAAAAGCTGGCCATGATCCGCAACAAGATCGGCTACCCGGAGAAGTGGCGAGACTACTCTGCGCTCAAAGTCAAGCGCGACGACCTGATCGGCGACCTCCAGCGCGATGCTGTCTTCCAGCGCGACTACAACCTCAACAAACTGGGCAAGCCGGTGGACGAGAAGGAGTGGGGCATGACGCCGCCTACCGTCAACGCCTACTACAATCCCTCTTTCAACGACATCAACTTTCCCGCCGGCATTCTGCAGCCCCCGTTCTTCGATTTCACGGTCGATCCGGCGGTGAACTTCGGCGGCATTGGCGTGGTCATCGGCCACGAAATGACGCACGGCTTTGACGACGAAGGCTCGAAGTACGACGGCAAAGGCAACCTGCGCGAGTGGCAGACACCAGAAGACCGCAAGGCCTTCACCGAACGCACCGACTGCGAAGTGGCCGAATACAGCGGCTTTGAGGCCGCTCCGGCTCATGGCGATACCCCGGCGCAACACCTGAATGGCAAGCTCACCCTGGGCGAGAACACCGCCGACAACGGCGGCCTGCGCATCGCCTACATGGCCCTGCTGGATACGCTGGCGGAAGAGCACAAATCCATCGAAGACAAGATCGAAGGATACACTGAGGCGCAGCGTTACTTCATCAGCTTCGCCCAGGTGTGGTGCCAGAATCAGACCGAGCAGTCGGCTCGCCAGGCCGCGCTCACTGATCCCCACTCGCCCGGCCAATGGCGCGCCAACGGCGCCGTGCAAAATTTCGGCGAATTCGGCAAGGCCTTCGGCTGCACGAAAGGTCAGCCCATGTACCCGGTAAACTCCTGCCGCGTTTGGTAGCTCAACCCGCTGCGGAGCCATGATTCTGTGCGGACATGGCTCCGCCACTCACGCCCGGTTCACGGTGTTTGAAGGCAATCCCTGCCTCACAGGGCAACGCGGCCCGCGCATGCCGGGGTGGTAGGGTAAACATAGGTACTCGTATAAGGATCGGGATTTTTCATGCATCCTCCATCTTGAATGTTTGCACCTTCAACTCGTTGACGTTTCTGGCTCTTCAGCCGTCCAAACGGCAACCGCGCCAGAATCGCAATCGGAAGGCTCGGACTTCGAATTGGACCGCGCCCCCGGCCATGTGGCCCTGGGAACAGTATGATGTTCTTAGTCTCCTGCTTGAACTAGGCACAACCTGCCCTGGCCTTTTACAATGCATCAGGGACCCGTCCCAACCCAGCTCTGCTGTGGAACTAGCAAACTTGGCGGCGCACGCCTGACCAGGATGAAGGAATCGCATGAAGTTTACGAAATTCGGAAAGGCCCTCCTGCTGAGCGCCCTCTCTGCAGGCGTCATCCTCGGCGTTACGTCTTGCATCGAGAGTTATGCCACCGGTTATTTGTATGTGACAGGCACAGTGACCGCCCAGGCCGGCGGCAACGGCATCATCAGCGGATTCAGCATCGATCACAATACGGGCAAGCTGACAGCCATTCATGGCTTACCAATAGGTTCCGGCGGCGCCAACCCGGTCCGTGCCATCCTCATCACCGGCAGCCGCTTCCTTTATGTACTTAACCGGGGTGTAAACTCCGCGGGCAACGGCGACTGCACTTTGGCCGACCCCTGCACTGGCTCCAACATTACCGAGTTCGCGGTGGGAGGCAACGGCATCCTCACCCCGCAGGAAACTTTCTACAGCCAGGGAATCAACCCCTTCCGCATCCTCGCGGATTCCTCCGGGAGTTTCATTTATGTGCTTGACCACGACTCCCCGGTCAACGCTGCTCCCGCCGCCGGAGATGCCTGCACGCTGGCCCTCGGCGCCGCCACCACCACCTGCGGCGACGTTACGGTCTTCAAAGTCGACCAGACCACCGGCCGCCTTCAACTCATTGTGAACGCACAGGTGACCGCGGCCAATGGCGCCGCGCTTCCCTACTTCCCCGTTCCGGCCAATCCGGTCGACTTCGTCCAGGCAAGCGGTAGCTTCCTTACGCTCTTTGGATCAACTCCTCCCACCTCGTACCCTTACACTGGGGGCGCTTCGGTATTTCCCTACACCTACAACTCCACCAGCGGGCAGTTGACCATCAACCAGAACACCGCGCAGCCGCTTGGCATCGGCCAGGGCAATGCGATCGTCTACGCCGGTGGCATCATTTACGTGCTCGACAACGAACCCATTACTGTCGACTTTAACAACGCCTCCAAGTCCGCCCAGAGCCAGATTCTTCCCTACTCAGTCGGTTCCAACGGCGCGTTGCAGGCCGAGTCGGGCGGGATCGTTCCCGATGACCCCACCCTCGCCAACCCCATCTATTTGATGGTCGAGTCCAAGGGCAAGTTCGTCTACGTGGCGAACCAGGGAAATAACACCACAGGCGCCAACGCCAACAGCGGGTTGGCAGGCTACTTCATCACCACCAGCCCTGCCTACCAGCTCAACTTCATCGCCGACCAGCCGTTTGGATCGGGCTCCGGTCCGCAATGCCTGGTCGAGGATCCTTCAGACCAATTCGTATACTCGGCCGACATCGACGATTCCAGCGTGACCGGCCGCGCCGTTGATCCGAACTCAGGCGATCTCACCAATTTGCGCTCGACCAGCACCTATGCGCTTCAGGGCCCGGCCACATGGTGCCTGGTTGACGGACGTACGAACTAGTGGGTCGGGGTGCCGCACCTTTGTGTCTGGGGTGGGTGCCGGCCAACCGGCTTCCTCGCCATGCACGCGCCCCGGAATCCATCCCAGGTTTCTTCAATGGGTGGATTCTTCATCAAACGTAGCCGAATGCCGGGCGCGGCTCTTTTTGAGGGCGCCCTGGGGTTCGATTCCAAACTTGATTTTTTCGGGACCGGAGTTCCGGTCCGCTGACGAAAGATGCGCATGAAGTTCAACAAAACGAGCCAGCTGCTGCTGGTCTCCGCGGCCAGCCTCCTGGTGGCTGGANNTCCAAGGCCGCCGGGCCGAACAACTATGGTGAGCTCGATGTTCTCGAGATCAACTCGGAATCCGGCTACATGCGCCACATTCCCACTTCGCCTTTCCCCTCCGGCGGGCGCAACCCGGTGGCTGAAGCCGTCTCTTCCGACAACACCAATCTCTACGTGGTCAATCAGGACGACAACACCATCGTCCAGTTCATCATCGGCAATGACGGCAAGCTCTATCCGCAGAACACCGTGAACACACCCGGCATCTACCCCCTCGCCGTCGCCGTCAACGGCAAAAACCTGTTCGTCCTCGACACCTACCAGCCGCTGCCCATCTGCTCCACTGCTGCTCCGTGCTCGGGGTCCATCGGCGTCTTTCCAATTACCGTCGGGCCCACTTCTCCTCCCAGCGATTCGATCGGGCCGTATCCATTGGCCAACGGCACTTTGACCTACTGGCCGTTGAGCCTACCAAGCAGCCCCTCCGACGTAATCGAGCCGACCGCCCTCAGCGTTGTTCCCTCCGGCGATTATCTATACGTCGCCGGGTACGACCTGAACACTTCCGCAAATTATGTATTCGGCTTCTCTGTCGCCTCGGGCGGCGCGCTTACCCCGCTCAACGGTGGCGCTCCTCTGACCACCAAGCCCTTTGCCACCGGTTCCTGCCCCACCGCATTCCTCAACGCGCCCTTTGTTGTAGGAACCTGCCCCTCCGCCATGGCTAGCGTCACAAATACCACAGCCAGTTCCCCGGTCACCTATCTCTATGTCACCGACTCGCATCTGGGCCAGGTCCACGGCTACACCATCGCTTCCGGAACCGGGCTCCTGACCGAACTCAGCGGCAGCCCGTACACAACCGGCAACCAACCCTCCGCGATTGTCGCCGACCCCACTTACCAGTACCTCTACGTCGCCAACGCGCAGGACTCGACGGTGACGGCATTTTCAATGAGCAGCGGCGCCCTTACCAGCCTGGGAACGTACTCGACCGGCCTCGAGCCGGTTTCCATGGGCATCGATCCTTCAACCAGCCATTTCCTTTACACCACCAACTATCTCGGCAGCGGAATCAGCGGCACCGTCTCCGGCTTCGTGCTCAGCCCAACCGCCGGCACGCTGGTCAATTCGCAGAACGCTCCTTACACGGTCGACGCCCTGCCCACCGCAATCATTGCAATTCCTCATAACGGCATGGGGGCCGGCATAGCGAAGTAGCAGCCGGCGCCGCCGCGGCCAAACCGAGTAGCAACACCCCGTGTCGGGCTCTTACAATCCATACGGGGCAACTTAACCAGTATTCTTCGGGCTTCAGCTTGATAGCCCACGACGAAGGAAGCGCATGAAGTTCAGCAAATTGAGCCAGCTTTTTCTGGTCTCTACTACAGGTCTTCTCCTCGCCTCACTCTTGACCTCCTGCGAGATCTCGACCATCGACTATGTGTTTGTGGCCGACTCCGCGGGCTCGGGAACCGGCGCCGCCGGGCAGATCGAAACCTATGCCGCGGACTCCGAAACCGGTGCGCTCCGCGTCGGACCGGCCCCCGTCCCCTCCGGCGGAGTCAATCCGGTTGCCCTGGCCGTGACTTCGGACTATCAGAACCTCTATGTCGCCAACGCGGGAACTGGCTCTGGCGGTTCCTCCGTGGTCCACTTCGACATTGCCGCCAATGGCGTCCTGACGATGAAGGAAACGGCGTCATTCTCAACCGCCGTTTCGCCCGTTTCCCTCGCGGTCAATGCTGCTGCGACCGACCTGTTTGTGGCCTACAACGGCTCCGGCGCCAACCCCTCCCAGCTGGCCGTCTTTCCCATCGCGTCGGGTGCGCCAGGCAGTTCTGCCGGTGCTGTGACACTTGCCGTCCCCGGCCACCTCAACGACGTCGTCGTCCCCACCGGCGTCGACGTTCTGGCCAACGGTTCCGCCGTCTACGTCATCGGCTACGATCAGTCCGCCTACAATCCCGGCGGAACAGTTACCAGCACCGCCAACCCCGGCTGGATCTGGGGCTACACCGTCGGCTCCGGCGGTGCGTTGACCCCGGTTTCAGGCAGCCCATGGGAGGCCGGCGTCAAGCCCACCTCCGTCGTCTCCGACCCCGCAAACCGCTTTGTCTATGTCACCGACTTTGCCTCCAACGAACTGGTCGGCTACATCGTTCAAAGCACCGGCGTCCTCGACTTCATGGTCAGCGGCCCCTACAAGACCGGCAGTGAACCGCAGGCTGTGACCGTTGATCCACGCGGCCTGTTCGTCTATGTTGCCAACTCGCTTGACTCCTCGATCTCAGCCTACGACATCACCCTGTCCACCGGCGCGCCCTCCACTGCGGTCAATGCCACCGGCAGCTCCGCAAACGCCACTGACACCACCCCGGTCGCCGTGATCGTCGACCCCTCGCTGGGCCGCTTCGCCTATACGGCAAACCTGCAGGGAAACTCCGTCTCCGGCTTCAGGCTCGACCCGGTCACCGGCACACTCACTCCCACAGTTTCCACACCGTACCCAACCGGGTTCAAGCCAACCGCGCTGGCGTCGGTTCCCCATGGCACCCACGCCACGGAGACCATCAGCCCGTAGCAAGTTCTCCGGGAGGCGGCTTTTGCTTCCTTGGATCGCAATCCTCAACCGCATTTGAACGCAAAAGCCCAGCCCCAGAGCTGGGCTTTCTGCTTCTCCGGATCCTTCCCGGACGCCGCATGGCGCCGCATTGTGGGGAACGCTTAAATCCGGTCTGAACGAGCGCGCATAATTCGGCGCAGGCGGCAACCTGTAATCTGTCATCTGCAATCTGTCATCCGTCATCTGTCATCTGNNTCTGCACAATCGTTCTACCCATAAGCCCTCAGCGCATATACTGGCTCGGCCCGGCTTTCCATCGGGCGAGGAGATACCAACGTGTTGCGAGCCCGATTCCTGCTGATGCTTCTAGTTGCCTGCCCCTGTCCGTCAATAAACGCCGCAGCGCTCGCCGCCCCTCTCTCCAACCAGTTCCGCGTGGCCGTCTACATCCCGGTCGGCGTCGTCGAGCGCATGAAAGATCCTGCGTACCTGCAAACCTCCTGGGACGAAATCTCCAGCCAGGTGCATGTCGACAAGGTCTATATCGAGAGCTATCGCAGCGGCACGCTCGCCGACGGCGCTCTGCTTGAGACTGTGAAGGCCTTCTTCATCGCACGCGGCGTTCAGGTGGCCGGCGGCATTGCCTATGCCGCCGGCGGCGACATGGCCGGTTTTGAAAACAGCCAGGGCACCGACGGCCAGTTCATCTCCTTCTGCTACACCGACCCCAAAGAGCGCGACTACGTGAAGAACGTTGCCGAAGTCACCGCGCGGCACTTCGACGAGATCATTCTCGACGACTTCTTCTTCAATAACACCAAGCGCGACTCCGACATTGCCGCCAAGGGCAACCAGAGTTGGACCGATTTCCGCCTCCAGCTTATGGATCAGGTCTCGCGCGACCTGGTGGTCGGTCCCGCGCGGGCCGTGAACCCCAAGGTGAAGATCGTCATCAAGTTCCCCAACTGGTATGAGCACTTTCAGGCCAACGGCTACGACCTCGACCAGGAGCCGAAGATCTTCGATAGCATCTACACCGGGACCGAAACCCGCGACCCCGTCACCACCGACCAGCACCTGCAGCAGTATGAGAGCTACCAGATCGTCCGCTACTTCGACAACATCAGCCCCGGACGCAACGGCGGCGGCTGGGTTGACACATACGACAACCGCTATCTCGATCGCTACGCAGAGCAGTTGTGGGACACCATGCTGGCCAAGGCCCCGCAGATCCTGCTCTTCCAATACAGCGATCTGCTGCGGCCAGCCGTTCTCGGCGACCGCGCCGCATGGGATTCCCGCGACACCACATTCACCGCCGCGGGCCTGAACAACTGGCACAGTGCCTACGCTCCCTCAGCACCCGTTACCTATGCCACTACGGCCGGCTACGCGCTTGGCGCCGTCAACGCCCTCGTCGGCAAGCTCGGCAACCCGATCGGACTCGCCAGCTACAAGCCCTACCAATCCACCGGCGAAGACTACCTCCATAACTACCTCGGCATGATCGGCATCCCCATCGACCTCCATCCGGAATTCCCAGACGCCGCAAAGACAATCCTGCTCACCGAGTCAGCCAAATTCGATCCCGAACTCGTCGCGAAAATCAGGAAGCACCTTGAAGGGGGAGGCAACATCGTCATCACCTCCGGCCTGCTGCGCGCCCTTCAGGGGAAGGGAATCGACCAGATTGCCGACATCCACGCCACCGGGAATATTCTCAGGGTGCAGCAATACTGGGGCGCGTCCGGCGCAGGCGCAGGCGCTGACCTGGGCAAGACCTCCGATGTGCTCATTCCCGAGATCGGCTTCCAGACCAACGACGCGTGGCCCGTGGTGCGCGGAACCGCCAACGGACGCGGCGCGCCCCTGCTCATCATGGACCGCTACTCCAAAGGCATTCTTTACGTGCTCACGATTCCGGAGAATCCCAACGACCTCTACGCGCTCCCGCAGCCGGTGCTCACCCAGATCAAGCAATACCTGCTGCGCGACCTGCCGGTTCAACTCGACGCGCCCTCCCAGGTCAGTCTCTTCGCCTACGACAACCACACCTTTGTGGTCGAGTCCTATCGCGATGAGCCTACCCAGGTCACGGTCACCCTACCCGGCACATCCGCCACGCTAAGAAACCTGGCCACCGGAGAAGCGATCGCAGCCACGCCCCCACCCCCGCCGCCGTCCAACCTGCGCCATCCCCGCCACGTACCCCCGCACACCGACTTCCAGGTCGATATACCCGCCCACAGCTTCGTAGCCCTAGCCCAGCAAGACTGAGCAAGCGCCGTGACTCAAAAGTTCGCATTGAAAGAGGAGCTGGGTGCCCCAGAGCCTGTCCTGAGCTTGCCGAAGGATCTCGATTTTTGAGACCTGGGAAAGCTAAAACCGCCAACTGTCATCTGTAACCTGTCATCTGCACTCAAGGCCCATCCTTGTCCGCGCTGGCCAACTCTAGTTTCAGTTCCTTCACTCGAGGAGTCGCGTCCATCCACTGGCGCAGCAGCTTCTGCGCCGGCTTCTCCACCAGGTGCAGCGCCAGCAGAGCCAGCCCGATCAGAATCCCGTAGCTGATCCACGGGTCGTACTGGCTCAGGTTTAGCCGATTCAGCACATGCGAGTCGTGAATCAAATTCCACAGCGAGAAGTGCAGCAGGTAGAGGCAGTAGCTGGCCTCACCTACAAACACCAGTGGCCGCAAGCCGAAGCAGGACGCCAGCAGGTTCTGTCCCGCCAGCCCCAGCACGATGCACCCGAACAGCGGCATCAGCAGCCCGTCATGAATCAACGCGTAAGGTACCGCCGGTCCCAGTTCCAGCAGTGTGAAGAGGGCGGCGAACCCACCCAGCCCCAGCCAAAGCCGCCGCTGGCTCTGCCGCGGGATCATCTCGTCCAGATTGGCCAGCATCACGCCGAAGACGAAGCTGGCAAAGTGCGTGTACGGCGTGTACTTGAGAGCCTGCAGCCACGGCCCGTAACTCCACCGGTCCGGATGCGCGATCCCGTCTGGATTGAATAGGATATACAGCGCGCCGGGCAGTATCCCAAGGCACCAGATGCAGGCCATCTTCATCAGGTGCGGCCTCAACGCATCGGGCCGCTTCCAGCTCGCCAGCCAGGGAAAGACTGCGTAATAGGAGCATTCGGCCGACATGGTCCACGCCGGTGTGTTCAGGAACGTCGCAATCGACGGAATGAATCCCTGCAGCAGCAGCGGCGTCAGCACCATTCCCAACCAGAACATCGCGTGGGTGTGCGCGCCCTGTTCCTGGGAAACCACGCGCCAGCTCAGGATCAAACTGAGCAGGTAAATGGGATAAAGCCGCGTGAACCGGGCCTTCCAGAACTTCACCCGGTCGAGTTTACCGGCCCGCGCCCGCCCGGCGTAGTTATACGCCAGCACAAATCCCGAGAGCAGGATGAAAAAGCTCACCGAGGCATATCCGGCATTGATCACCGGCGCCAGAAAGCCAAATCTGCGTGGGTCGGAGAAATGGAAGAGAACAATGTTAATGGCCGCGAAGGTGCGCAAACCCGTGAGTGCATTCAGTCGCGCTGGCTTGCTCGTCTCCACTTAGCTATTAGACGTCTCCGGCCAGAACGATGACATGCAAAATTGACCAATACGTACCGGCCCGGCGATCCAACGCTGACCACTGATCACTAACCACTAACCACTAACCACTGTCTCTACGCCGTTACCAGCGATCCGACCTTTTCGCCCAGCACTACCCGCTTGATGTTTCCCGGCTGGTTCATGTTGAAAATAATCAGCGGCAGGTTGTTGTCTTTACACAGGCTCACCGCGGTCAGGTCCATCACTTTCAGCCCCCGCTGCAGGATTTCCATGTAGGTAATCTCGTCGTATTTGACCGCATCTTTGAACAGCACCGGATCGGCGTTGTAGACGCCCTCGACCTTGGTGCCCTTCAGCAGCACATCGGCCTTGATCTCCATCGCGCGCAGGCTCGCTGCCGTGTCGGATGAGAAAAATGGGTTGCCAATGCCCGCGGAAAAAATCACGATCCGGCCTTTTTCGAGATGGCGGACGGCCCGCCGGCGAATATACGGCTCGGCCAACTGGTTCATGAACACGGCGCTCATCACCCGGCATTGCACGCCGCGTTTTTCAATGGAGTCCTGCAGCGCAATGGCGTTGATGACCGTGGACAGCATGCCCATGCTGTCGGCGCTCACACGGTCCATCTCCCTGGCTTGCTCCTCCACGCCGCGAAAGAAGTTGCCCCCGCCCACCACGATGCCGATTTCGACGCCAAGTGCGTGAATCTCGACGACTTCATCGGTAATCCCGGCCACCTTGTCGGCGTCAAGGCCGAAGCCCCGATCCCCGGCCAGTGCCTCACCTGAAAGCTTGAGAACAATGCGTTTATACATGCCTTTTCGAGTATCGCATACCAGCCGCTGGGTTGGGCCAGTCGCTTTGAGACGCAACCCGCCCGCTCTGGTTACGGGCCGCTTCCCCATCTCAAGTTGCCGTGATCGTTCCAGTACTTTCCTTTTGCAACGGATTGGAGTCTAATGCTGGCGTGCCGCCAAGCGGCAGCCTATCGGAAGGTATCGAGGAAGGAGAACCATGGCGAACCCCAAGAAATGTGCCAATCTGGCATGCACGTGTGTCCCACCCGCGAATGCCAAGTATTGCAGTCCCCATTGCGAACAGATCGGAACCAGAATGGAGATTGTCTGCCTCTGCGGCCACTCGGATTGCGGCGGTAACGTGAAGGATTCCGCGCCCTGATCCGGATGCCAGGTCACCTCAAACTGAAAAGGCCCAGGGTTTGCGCCCCGGGCCTTTTCCTCATCCCAATTCGTGGCGAGAAAACTACTCGCCAGCCGCTTCAACGGCCTTGGTCGTTGCCACGGTCCAGTCAGGCGCACCCACCTTGAACCGCGCAAAACGGCGCACAGTGATGTTCTCGCCCAGCTTGCCCACCTTCTGAGCGATGAGTTCCTTGATGCTGACCGCCTGGTCCTTGATAAACGGCTGCTCCAGCAGGCAAACCTCCTCGTAGAACTTGGCCATCTTGCCGTCGACGATGCGCTCGATCACGGGAGCCGGCTTGCCGGTTGCTGCTGCCTGCGCGCGATAGATATCTTTCTCGCGCTCCAGGTCATCCACGGTCACGTCCTCGAGCTTCACGTAGCGAGGATCGCTGGCCGCGATGTGCATGGCGATGTCCTTCATCAGATCCTGGAAGTCATCGGTGCGGGCCACAAAGTCGCTCTCGCAGTTGATTTCGAGCAGCACGCCGATCTTGCCGCCGGCGTGGATGTA
>PMWR01000202.1 GCA_003166055.1 Acidobacteriaceae bacterium | reverse complement strand
GAGTGGGGCCTGATCGCCGACATCCAGCCGCCGGATCTGGAGACAAAGGTTGCGATCCTGCAAAAGAAGGCCGAGTCGGAGCAGGTGCAGTTGCCTACCGACGTGGCGCTGTTTGTAGCCTCGAACGTGCGCACCAACGTGCGCGAGCTCGAAGGCGCCCTGGTTCGCCTGATCGCGTGGTGCCAGCTCAACCGCATGGAGATCACACTGGCTTCGACGCAGCAGTGCCTCAAGCAGTTCATTGACATGCAAGTGCGCAAGATCACCATCGAGGCGATTCAGCGCGCGGTGGCCGAGCAGTTCGGCATGCGCGTGAGCGACCTGAAGCAGAAGAACAACTCCCGCAACGTTGTGGTGCCGCGGCAGATCGCGATGTTCCTGGCCAAGGGAATGACCGAAGCCAGCTTGCCGGAGATCGGCAGGCAGTTCGGCAACAAGCACCACACGACGGTGATGCACTCCATCGGCAAGATCGACGACCAGCGCCGCACCGACAAGGACCTGCAACGTACGCTGAACAAGTTGCAGGATCTGCTGAACGGCTGAGAGACGAGCGGATCGGCGGGTCAGCTATTCAGCGGCACGGCAAAAAACAAGAAGCCCACATCTCGCGTCGCGATGTGGGCGTTTTGTTGGGCGTTAGAACTGCGTCAGGCTCAACACGTTCCTGTCGGGATCGTAAAACCAAGCGATGCGCGCGCCGCCGGGCGCAGTCCAGATGGCGCGGGGATCGGCGTCGTTGAAGCCGGGAATGCGCATGAACTCAACTCCCGCCGCCACCAGTTCATCAATGGTCGCCTCGATTGATTCCACATCCCAACCCAAAACGGTGAACGGGGCCGGCTTGTGTTCGCGTACCGGAGTTACACGCAGCATGGTTCCGTTGGCGTCGAAGACCAATGCGAAGGGCTTTTCGTGCTCCACCAGGCGCACCCCCAAAACATCCTCGTAGAACATGCGTGCTTTTTCAGCATCGGTGACTGGAACAAACGCGACCAGCCTGGCCGCGCCGAGAATCGATTTCCGCGTCATTACTTGCCTCCCCGAGGGATAACTTCACACTGCACAGCTATTTTGCGCTCGCCCCGGTCATCAGCTCCACAAACATTTTTTGAAAACGCGGCAGGTCCAGGTCTACCTGCGCATGCACCAGCCGCACGCCGGTTGTGGGCTTGAGCTTTTCGGTCCATGTGAGCGTGTCGCCGTAGCTGGGACCGTGGCTCAGGTCGATGTCCATGTAGAGTTGCTTCTCTTTGGTGATCAGCGTGGGATCGAGCCATGCGCAAGCCGCAAGCTCATCCCACATGTAGTAGCGGTCCTGGCTCCACGCGGCAATGTAGCGCGCGGCGGGAGATTGAGATTTGCCGATCTCGTCCAGCATTTTCTGCGTGAAGGGCGCCTTGATGGACACATCGACCGTAGTGACATCGATGCGCGGCCACACGGCGCGCAGTACGATATGGGCGGCCTCGGGATCGAACCAGAAGTTGAATTCGTGGCGAGGGCTGGTAGCGAATTCAGGATCGTCGGTCTGGGGGTTCAGGCTGCCGCCCATCACGACCAGGCCCTCGGTGAGCGCGGCAAACTCCGGATCGATGGAGACAGCGAGCGCAATGTTGGTCAAGGGTCCGGCGGCGTAAATCGTTACCTGGTGCGGATGCGCGTGCACCTGTCGAATGAGAAAGTGGGCCGCGTCCTCCTCGATGGGCTTGAGCGTGGGCATGCCTTCCGGCAACGGCGGAATGTCGTAAGGCCCGTGCGCAGTCAGGTGATCCGGAGTCACCGGCGTAATACCGCCGGGCGTTTCCACGAGCATGGTCGGGCCCTGGCCCCATGCACCGAGCCACGTCACCTTGCCGTCGAGCGCGAAAGCGAGCCGCGTCTCTTCCTCGGTGCGGACCAGGGGGAACACAGCGCCTTTGGCCACGGGAACATCGGCGTGGCCGGTCAGCTCAAGCATGCGCAGGGTGTGGAGCGTCTCTTCGTCGCGCCAGGCGTTGCCGGTGACCATGGTGATGCCGAGCACCTGCACCTGCGGCGCCTGGAGGAGGGCCATCATCGCCATCTGGTTGGAGCCGCCGGGGCCGGAACCATCCTGATCGATCAGCACCAGACGCTTCTGTGCCGGGCAGAGCACGGCCAGGACGAGCATGGTGAAAAATGGGAATGTTGTTTTTGCTTTCATTGCCGGTATTGTGGCATACGCGGACCGGGTTGGGCGCGAAAACTCTCAGCAAGTCCTCGTGGCAAAGCGAGGAGCGGGGTATTGCTACCGTCGCCGCTCAAAGCCTCTCGGCTTGATAGGAGGAGCAACGGGCAGGTTGGTCTTGCCAGCGGGGTAGACAGCAAGGAAGCGATCCTGGCCTTCGCCGGAGCTGGCCGTCTCAACCCCCTCAATGGAGCGGAAGGACATATGCAGCAGACGCCGTTCGCGGCTGTTCATGGGTGGAAACGCGAAGGGAACGCCCGACCTGCGAACCTTCTCCGCGGCAGTTTCAGCCTGCATGCGCAACTCCTGTGCGCGGAGCGCCTTGAAGTTGGCGGCGTCGAAGCTCACCAGGTCGTGTTCGCGCTGGTCGAGGCGCAGGATCTGCGCGGCAATGGCTTCCAGTGCTCGCAACAACTCGCCGTTGTGCTGCGTGACCAAGGGCACGTCCGGGCCACCCAGTTCCACGTAGATCACGCGGGCTTCGAGGCCCTCGGGGTCGCGCGCACCGTCGCCGGCCGTGATGCGGTACTTGAGACGCATTCCCCCAAGCTTGTTGAGGTTGGAAAGGAATCCGGCAATTTTTTGGGCAGCTTGTTCGAGATCGGCGATTGGCATAACTCTCCAGTATCGCAGAGTTAGCAGGGAGATGGGCCGCGAAACAGCCATTTTCTGTCTGCACGTGTGTGGCGGCGATTCGGATTCAGGCGATAATCAGTGCATGGCGACTCTGCCCACCTCAGAAGACCTCTGGACCGTTCTGGAATACCTCCGTACGAGTTGGAGCCCGGACCGCGAGTATGTGGATGGCCGGATTGAGGAACGGAACCTGGGCGAGAAAGAGCACTCCATCATCCAGCGGTACCTCATAGTTCTTTTTGCAATTAAACGCGCCGAATGGGGAGTGGAAGTCTTCCCCGAGCTTCGCACGCAGATCGCCGCCAGGAATTTTCGGGTCCCCGATGTGCTCGTCGTACGCGCCGGTGAATCTTTCGAGCGCTACCTTACCCATCCGCCGCTGATAGCAGTCGAGATTCTTTCGCCCGAGGACACTTTGCGAAAGATGCAGGAGAAAGCCGCGCAGTACCGCACCTTCGGAATCGAAAACATCTGGATCATCGATCCGGAGCCGCGCATAGCGTATAGCTACACATCGGCAGGACTGGAAGAGATTCAGACTGGCGAACTCGTGGTTCCCGAAACGACCATCCGTGTCGTNNGACAAGATCCTTGACCTTTGGTTCGGGCCAAGCCGTTTGCACTACACTTTGTACCCTATTACGGTACACTTCTCCTGCGAACAAAATCCTCAAGGGATTTCTCGATAAAGAATGTGGGGGCAGTCATGGGTTCCTGTTCTCGATGGGGCATAGCGGCGGCCACCTTAATCAGTGTGCTTTGCGCTTCGATAAGCCTGCAGCGTGCGACAGCGCAGGTGTCATCCTGCACGGCTACTTACACATGTCCCGCTGGCGTCGGTGCGTGCTATTCACTCCTCGACGGCAGCCAATCGACAACAAGACCCGTCCCCGGGACATTCGCAACAGAGAACGCTTGTACTGAGTATGTCGAGGCGGCGAATCCCCATAGTGGTCTCACCATCGCCTGCAAATGCGCTGGCGGCACAACTGCCGCCGGATCCACCAGTACAGGAAGCCTCACCGGCGATGCCCTGAACCTTGGGGCCAACATGTGGATCATTCAAAACGTAAAGAACCCTTATACGGCTGTGTTCGCGCAGCATTTTACCCAGGGTTTTCTGACAGGACTTTTCAGCAATAACAATTCCGATCCCGAGGCTCAGCGTCAACAGCAGCTTGCATATGAAGCATTCCAGCGCCAACAGCAGGAGGCTGCTGAGAGAGCCAGAATCATTGAACAGCAGCGGATCGACGCGATTTATGCCCGTCTCAACAGCCAGTTGAAACTGAGCGGAGGGGTGGCGCAACTCGCTCTCAAGACGAACGGGCCGCTCGGGCCGCTCTCCTTGAAACTCAGTGGTTCTGATCCGAACGGCGGATTGCAGTTGAAGCTAGGCGACACTCCATCCCCCGGTTACGGCATATCGGGACTTCCGGGGTTGAATATCGGGGGGCCTGCAAATACGGCGGACAACTCCGGGGGGCTGAAATTCAAATTGGGTGACTCCTCCGCGGCTGCGCCTGAGCCGGCCCAGCCAGTTGCTCCGATGGGGATTCCGGGCCTTCCTGGATTGAACCTCGATAACGTCGAGCCTTCGCAGGCTGCACAACTGGCGGACACCGCCGCCAATCTCCCCGGCCCGGAGCGCAGCCTGGTAGAAGACGCAGCATTGCGGGCTGCTCAGAAGGATACTGTGCTTTCCGCCCCCAGCGACGATCCATTCGTGACGGACTATCAAAAGCAGGTGCAGGAATACGACGACGCCCAGCAACAAAATAACCAGGCGCTGCAGCAGGCGAGCGAGGCACAGGGCCACGTCGAGGCCGACCAGGCGGCAATAGCATACGCCAAGGGACAAATCGACCAAGGAAATGCAACCGATCAGCAAAAGCAGGCTTTTGCGCAGATGCAGATGGCTGAAGGCTCAGATGAACAGGCAGCTGCGTCGGCGAGGCAGGTCTTCGAGGGAACGCAAATCCATCTCTCCATTTCGCGCGATAATGCCGCAGGCGCGCTGGCCGGGTTGGCGCCGCCGCCTGTCGGGCTCGCTGCCAATGCGAAACCATCCCAGCCGAGTATTGCAGCTGTGATCCCTCCGCGGACCTCCGGCAATTCGGCTGTCACGACGGTTGTGCTGAGCCCGACGTCAAAACCGCAACTGCTGGCCGTTTCTCCGCAGCCTGGCGGCAGACCCTATGTCATGAGCGTGAGTGAGTGCGTTGCGAGTTTTTCGCCGAAGGGCGATGTTCCGTCGCTGGAGGAGTTGCAGAAGAAGTTGGACTCGACCATGACGGCGATGGAGCAGATCGCCAAGTCACAGGAAAATGCGAACGATGTACACAATGAGTGGATTGATGAAATGCGAAAATCCGTACAGGATATGGGATTGCACGCAATCGATCATGGAGTGGATGGCCTATTCGATTCCACCAAAAAGGGTCTCGATCAGACTAAGAAAGTGCTGGACCTTGAGGCTCGGGAAGTGACATATCAGGGGAAGCTGCTGCATATGGAGGTGGCTGAGGCCCGCGAAGCCATGAATACTGCGCAGGCTGATCCGGGGCGATTGGCAGCTCTGCAAAAACAATGGGATGCATTCGATGCCAACCAGATCAAACCCCTGATGGCAAGACGCAAAGAGATCGCGGACGAGATGGCTGCGACCGAATTATGGAAAGGCCGGATCGATAAATTCAACAACGGCCGGGACTTTGGCGCTTGGTGGACCGATATGAATCTTCCATGCAATTACAGCGAAAATGAGGGGTTCCACTGCAAGAACTTAAGTGACAACAACGCCACCAAAGCGTGGAATGGCGACGATGTCGCCAGAGCTGATGGTCTGAAGCAAGTACTGAACTATGGGGCGCACCACGCGAACTATCTCGCGAAGTATTCCCAATATCTTGTTGTTGGAAGTACTGCTGCCGATCTTGCAGCACACGCCACATTTATTGGAGAGTGGTGGGATGCGACCAGCCTGACGATCGATTTGGCACTCGATGGAACGACTTTATACCTGGGCAATCAGCAACTGCAGCAGGTGAAGCAGAGTAACGCGCAGTTCGCGCATGCAAGGGAAGTGCTGAGTGATCGCATGGACCGGCTGAATGCAACGATAAGCTGCTACACGAAGGCGAGTCCGACGATGGAGGAGGCTGGGCGATGAAAACTGTCAAGGCAAGATGGGTTGCCGCTATCTGGATCATGGTCGGAGTCAGCTGCGGTTTCATCTTGGCGCAAAAGCCCGCTCCGGCTCATCCTCCGGCTGACGCGCCGGATGCAAATAGCTTCTCGGATCAGGAGGCTTGCAATCGGATGAAGGATCTACTTCCATTAGCCCAGTCATACTTGGGTGAGGGTCGGTCCTCGCAGAAGATCACGGGAGTTCGCCTAACTTCAGCAGGATTTGCCCTCAGCCTGGCAGGGAAGCCGGATAGCTTGATTCGTTATTCGGACGTGCAGGGAGTCGGGGTAAAGGCAGGTTACGTGGTGCATTGGTCTGAAGGCATATTGTGGTTCCCCAAAGAACGTGTTGAGGAGTCGGGCCGCTTTTCAGCGGCATTGAGTCGCCTCTCCGACGCTGCGCATGGGGGACGGTCATGTGATTGCACTCGATATTTAGTCGACACCAAGGCGGAACTGGATGCCTTTACTCAAAAGACGGCTGAATGGCGTGCGCTGACCTCCAAGCCAACCTTCTCCGATGAGGTCATCAAGAAACGGCTGCTCGCTGAAGATGCTATCGAGCACAAAAATCTTCAAGCGGCTGTAGGCTACTATGAAGCCGGCGTCGCGCTCGATCCGACCTGGGCGCAGGGCTGGTATAACGCCGCATTGATTTACGCCGAGCAGCAGGACTACTTCGACGCCGCTTTCTATATGAAGCATTATCTGATTCTGCAGCCGGAGGCACCGGACGCCCCTGCAGCGAAAGAGAAGCTCCTGCTCTGGCAGGCTAAGGCCGAGGAAGCGGGTAAGTAGCGATTTTGTTCAAGAGTGGTGCTGATTACTAATGAGTACCTCATCTTAAGAATGACGTGCTGAATCTACTTGAAAGGTAGGTCTTATGCAGCTTCGCTCGGCGCCATTGTTCTTGATGCTTGCTGTCCTCGGAGCGAATCCCAGCGCTGCGGTGCAAGTGCAGGATGCTAAGAGCATCTCCGATCAGGAAGCCTGTAACATCATGAAGACCTTGCTTCCATTGCAGAGGGGTGTGTTCGGGAAGGGATATCCTGGATGGTCCGGCGCCAAGATCACAGCGACCCATCTGACCCCGTCAGGCTTCACACTCAGCTTGAACAACAAGCCAGATCTCTCCGTTGCCTATGCAGACATGAAGTTGGTAGAGCTAAAGGATGATTATGCTGATGTAGTCACATTCAATACATCCAGTGATTCGTTCGGTTTGTACGGTACAAAGGCAATTCATGTTCAGCTTTATGCGGCCCTTTCGCGCTTGACTGAGGCTGCACATGCGGGGAGACGTTGTGATTGCACTAGGTACCTGATAGATACGAAGGCAACACTGGGTGAGTTCACTCAACAGACCGCAGCGTGGCGCGCAGCGGCGGCCAAGCCCGCCCTGTCCGATGAAGTAATCAAGAAGCGGCTACTCGCTGAAGATGCTATCGANNTGGGAGGCCAAAGCCGAGGAATCTGGTGGCAAGTAGCGGTGTTAAATCGGCAGATTGCATCAACCGCCTGAACGCCGAGACCAGATGCAATTAGACGACAAATTTGATCGCGGAGGTGGTGAGATGGGGAGTGTTGTGGTGAGGGGGGTTGCAGCGGCGGGGATCATAGCTGTGCTCGGGGGTGGTTTCTATCCAACGCTGCTTGCGCAGGAGGCAAAGAGCATCACGGATCAGGAGGCTTGCAAGACTATGAAGAGCGGCGCCCATGCCGCAGACAAATCGAAGGCCCCGAAGGATGTGGCCGAGGCCGAACAGTGGCTGCGCAATGACTTTGCGCAGGCCGGGGAAAGCGAAATTCAGTTCAATTTGGATACCGGAAATTTTTCATACAAGACCAAGAATGATCAGATGTTCAGTTTCAATCTCGTGACGCTGGCGCAGACAACGCTCAGCCGCGATGCAGCGACCGGTGCCTGGCGCGTGACCTTCACAAGTTATGATGGAGCGTCGAGCTGGTTCCAGACCCGCGACCGCGACCATTCGGTACGCTTTCAGGCAGCGCTGCAGTTTCTCGCAGCGCAGGCTGCGCAGAATGTGGATGCCACTCACGCGGCGGCTTTGGAGTCATTCAAGTTGCAGGCCGCAGCGTGGCGCACGCTGACGGTGAAGCCGACGATGCCCGACGATGCCTATTCGCATAAAGTGCTGGCGGAGGCTGCGTATCAGGACAAGAACCTACTGAAGGCCCATCTGGAGTACACGCTGGCGCTGGAGAAATTTCCCGCGTGGCCGGAGGGCCAGTTTAATGATGCACTGATCGCTGGAGAGTTGAAGGCCTATCGCAACGCCGTGCTGCACATGAAGGAGTATCTTCTGCTGGTGCCGGACGCGCCCGATGCGCAGGCCGCCAAAGACAAGATAATCATCTGGCAGGACAAGATCGCGCAACCCTAATCAGTCGTGCGTAAGAGCTTGGTATGGAGCAGTAAAGCAAACGGCACGGAATCTAGGCGCACCTTGCGTACGGGAGCCCACAGCTTCAGGAGCAGCACAGCGCATCAATCTCGAATGCCTGTTTTCAGCAGATTGGAGTATGTCCAGTAGTCGCAGGGTTGGTACAACGCCGCATTGATTTACGCCGAGCAGCAGGACTACTTCGACGCCGCTTTCTATATGAGGCACTACCTGATCCTCTTGCCCGATGCACCCGACTCAGCAGCAGCTAAAGAAAAGCTTCTGCTCTGGGATGCAAAAGCGGAAGAGGCCAATGGCAAGTAACGGCGTGTTCTCGGCATTCAACCTCCGAGACAACGAGATGGCAAAAGAGGAGAAAAGTTATGCTGAGCAAGAGAGTCCACGGAAGAATCATGAGCGTCGCGCTCTTGAGTACTGTAATTTGCTACGGAGTACCTCTCTGCGCAGGGCAGATTGCTGTAGGTGGATATCCAGGTGGGCAGCGGAACACCATTGGAGACCCGCACAGAGACCCGCCGCCGGGAGCAGCCCTGCAAATGACCAGCCGGTTGGCGTGGCGTACTTTGCAGACGACGTTGCCGAAGATCAACATGTACTCAACCGGTTGGGGACCGCATCATGCCGACGGAGGAAAGCTCAGATCCACGGGCTTTAGCGTGACTTCCTCCGGCGACAAAGACCATGACTTTGCGTTCAATGATTTCGACGCATATCTGCACAATTACAGCGATAATGCGGCTTTTCTTGTCTTTGGCGCCAAGGGTTCAAAGTACGTGGTGCTGGGCTGGGACAAGAAGGACAATGGTGTTGAGAATGCGCGGCGGACCGTTGATGCGCTGAATCGTCTGATATATGACACTCTGCACGGACATATGCTTCCGTGG
>PMWR01000092.1 GCA_003166055.1 Acidobacteriaceae bacterium | reverse complement strand
GGGTAGGTCTGCTGGCTCTGGAAGGTGCCGTTTCCGTTGCCCAGCAGCACGCTCACGGTGGAGTCGGCGGCGTTTGCCACAATCAGATCCAGCTTGCCGTCGCCGTTCACATCGGCTGTGGCGACCCACGAAGGATCGTTTCCGGTGGCGAAGGCAGCTTGGGGTTGGAAGGTGCCGTCCCCGTTGCCCAATAGAATGTTGACCGAAGCGTTATATAGGTCTGTCACCGCGAGGTCCAGCTTGCCGTCGCCATCGAAATCGCCAACNNACGGTATTCTCACTTTGAGCTTCCACCAGATCCGGGATTCCGTCGCCATTCAAATCCCCTACTACCGGCTGGTAGGCGTATGTGCCCACCGTCTCGGGAGTTCCCTGCACGAAGTTGAGCGTCAATGTGGTCGGATCGAGCGCAACCGTTCCAAGCGTGGTGCTGGTCTGATTGTCGGTGAAGACGAGATTGCCGGTCGGGATCGGGGTCGCCGGTCCTCCGCCGACAACTGTGCCGGTGAGCACGTAGCCGCCCTGCACTCCAGAGGATGCCAGCGTGGTTGTGCTGGGACACTTGCCCGTCACTGTGACCGTGGCCGTCGCAAAGACGCCGGTCGCATCCGGGCCGTTGTACTTCGCCTTGATGCTGTTGGCCCCCAGAGGCAGGAAGCGGGTGCGATAAACGGCCGTGCCGATCACACTACCGCCGGACGTTGTTCTGACGATTTGCGACGTGCCCAGCAATGCGGTTCCGTTGTAGAAGCTGACACTGCCTACGGGGACGGGGTTGCTGTTTGAGTCCTTGACGCTGGCGGTGAGCGTAAACAGGCTTCCGAAAGCCGCACTGGCCGGGTTCGCCGACAGGGTGGTTGTACTGGTGAGCACGGCTACACCCGCGCCGGTCGCGCTGAGGGGCGCCGTTCCGGCGGAATTAACGACGTTGATGGTGGCGGAGCGCGCTCCTGTCTTCGCCGGAGAGAAGATGGCGCCGAACGTGCAGGTGTTGCCCGGCGCCAATGTCTGGCCGGTGCAGTTGTCGTCAACGACCGCGAACTCCGCAGGTACCGTCGAGGTAACCGACGTGATAGTGGTGGAGGCGACGCCGGTGTTGGTGGCGCCTACTGTCTGCTGCGGCGATCCTACGCCCACCGCCCCTTGCCCGAAGGCGAGTGTTGCCGGGAGGAACGTGATTTGCGCATTCTGTACGCCGGTTCCGTTCAACGTTATCGTGTGCGGGCTGCCCGGCGCGGTATCGGACTCGGTGAGTGTCGCCGTCCGAGAGCCGGCAGCGCCTGGCGTGAATGTGATCTGCTCGTTGCAGCTCGAGTTGGCGCTCAGCGTCACGCCGGTGCAAGCGTCGGAGGTGATAGTGAAGTCGGACATATTGGTGCCCGAAATTGCGACGCTGTTGATGGTGTAAGCCGTGGAGCCGCGGTTGCTGAAGATCAGGTTCAGCGCCGAACTGGTGCTGGAGACCACCGTCGAGGGGAAGGTCAACGTGGTTACCGAAGGCGAGATTGCCTGGCTGGAGGTGATTCCCGTGCCGCTGAGGGTCGCCGTCAGGTTGACCGGCGTGGACGACCCTGCGTAGGTGATGGGGAAGACCAGCGTGCTGCTGCGCACACCCGTGCCCTGAGGAGTAAACGCCACGTACGTAGTGCAGGATCCGCCTGGATTCAAAGGCGTTCCGGAGCAGCCGTCGCCGCTCGACCCGAAATAAAAATCGTTGGCCGCGCCGAAGTTGGAGCCGTTCACCGCGCCCACAGTCAGGCTCGTGTTGCCGTTGTTCGTGAGTGTTACGGATTGCTGGTTGGCGTCAGTGACACCCACCACCTCGGCGCCAAACACCACGCCGCCCGGCGTCAGCACCGGTCCATTGGAAACGGCGACGCCGTTGCCCGCGAGGTTAGCGGTCAGGCTGGTTGTCGTCCCATCGGTGAAGGTCACCGGGAACGTAATGCTGCCCGTCAGCGCTCCGGTCGAACCAGGGACAAAATAGACCGAGACGGTGCAACTGCTGCCAGGGCCAACGGATGCCGTACTGCAGGAGTCGTAGCCGTTCACCGTGTTGCCGAAATCCGTGACGGTCGCCGCCACAAAGTCGCCTGTGGCTGAGGAGCCGATGATGGTGTCCGTGCCGGTAAGCTGGCCGACAGACAGGGCCTGGCTGCCAGTGTTGGTCAGCGTTATGTTCTGGGACTGCAAGCCGCTTCCGGAATAACCCGCTACCTGGTCGATGAACGTGGCCAGGGTCGGGGTGACGTAGACGCTATCCTGCTCCGCAAAGCCGGTGCCGGTGAAGGTTGCCGTTGGATTGGCAGTCGTCAAATCCTGGAAGGTAACCGGGAAGGTGAGATTGCCGCTCTTTGCGCCTGCGGTGGCGGGNNCGTGAAGGGAAGGTTGCCGTTGTTGGTCAGCGTCAGATACTGGGCAACCTGGAGGCCGTTGCCCACCGCTGCGGTGATGCTCTGGGGGTTGAACGCCAGCGCCAGCGGATTGAGCAGCGCCTGGTTCGTGACTGTATTAGCGTAGCCGGAGATCGAAACCGTATAGGTATGCGAGTTCTGGTCCTTGATGGTAAGCGTGCCGGTGCGCAGGCCCGCCGCGGACGGCTGGAAGGTCACCTGAACGTAGCAGGAGGAATTCGCCGGATCAACTTGCCCCTTGCAGGTATCCTGGCCGGGAGTGATGTGGAAGTCGCTGCTGCCCGTGGCGATCGAGTCGCTGACGATTGTCAGTCCGGAGGCGGTGTTGTTGTAGAGATAGACATTGGTCTGCTGGGGGGTCGTGGTGGTGATCGTTTCCTGGTCGAAGTCCAGCGTGACCGGGTCCGCATAGACCGTGGGCTGTGTGGCCACGCCCGTGCCGGTAAGGGTGACCGTCTGGGTTCCCGCAGAGTCAGTGAGCGTCAGGGTCGCGCTCTCGGCGGTTGTTGTGCTGGGAGTAAAGGTCACGTTGACAAAGCAGCTCTGGCCTGGCTGGAGCGGGATAGCTTCTTCGTACGAATAAACGCATAGACTCGCCGAGTAGAGGCTGGTCCCGTATCCAAAGTCGGCCGAGGGGGTCGCTCCGATTCCGGTGATTGTCAGCGCGGACGTGAAAGTCAGCGCCTCCGTTCCGGCGTTTCGAACCCAGACTACATACTCATTGCTGCTTCCCGCGGTCGTCCCCTTCCCTACGTTGCCGAAGCTGAGGGAAGTCGGCCATACTCCGGCGGCCTGGGTTGCGGCCTCGGCGGTTCCGCTGAGGTTGACGGTTGTGTTCCCCGCGGAACTGCCGATAACCAGCGTGCCGGTTTCAGTGCCGCTGGTCTGCGTCGGAGTAAACTGGATCTGAGCGCTGCAAGCTGCTCCCGGAGTGACCGCGAAAGGCGCCGTCACGTACCCGATGTTATTGCAGTAGAGGCCATTGGGCCCCAGGGAAAAGTCACCGGTAAACGTAGCGCTGTTCACTTGCACAGCCACATTGCCCGTATTGGTAAAGCTGGCGGTTTGATATGCGCTGGTAGTGCCGGTCGGCTGCGTCGCGAAGACCAGGCTATCGGGCGTGACCACAATGTTCCCGGCCGGCGTGATGCCGGTGCCTGCCAGGCTGAAGACCTGCGGGCTGCCCGTGGCCGAGTCCACCAATTCCAGCGTGCCCGTGCGCACGCCGGTAGCCGTCGGCGTGAAAGTCACCTGCACACCGCAGTTATTGGACGCGTTCGGGTAAAGGGTCGCCCCCGCGCAAGAGGAGCTCGAAACCTGAAAATCGCCCGTAGTCAACACGCGGGATACGGTCATCGGCGAAGTGCCGGTGTTATAGAAATAGAAAGTTTGCGCGGCGCTCGGGTAACCCACGGGCTGGTTGGCGTAAACCGCATCGCCCGGCATCGACTCCAGCGTCTGGGTTGCGGCCACGCCTACGCCGCTCACGGTAAAGGTATGCGGGCTGGCGGAGGTGCTATCCGTAATGCTGATGGTCGCCGTCTCGGTCCCCGCGACCGATGGCGTGAAGGTTACGCTAACGCCGCATCCATAGGGGTAGGCTTCGCCCTGGTTCGTGGTTCCAGGAGGCAGGTCGTTGCTGCAGTTGTAGCCGTAGTAGTAATAGAGACTGTAAAGAGAAACGCTGAAGTCGTTCGCATTACCCTGCGCCGAGGTGAGCGTCACGCT
>PMWR01000153.1 GCA_003166055.1 Acidobacteriaceae bacterium | reverse complement strand
TCGCTCTGCCAGTCCTATCATGGAGTCATCTGCGCCGACCAGGCGCACGTCGAAACCGATGAGTGCGGCGCGCCGGAGTTCTTCTCCAACGGCTCCAAGCTGCTCGTCGCGCACTCCGCCGACGGCAAGCTGACTCCCGCCTCCATCCACGAGCTCGCCACCAGGCGCCAGGACATTCACTTTCCCAAGCCCCGCGTCGTCACCATCACCCAATCCACTGAAACCGGCCGCGTCTACACGGTCGCGGAAATCCAGGCCATCTCCGCCGCCTGCAAAGCGCACGGCCTGTCCCTCCACATGGATGGAGCCCGCTTCGCCAACGCCTGCGCCAGCCTCGGCCGCACCCCCGCCGAACTCAGTTGGAAGAGCGGCGTCGACGTTCTCTGCTTCGGCGGCACAAAAAACGGCATGGCCGTCGGAGAAGCAGTACTCTTCTTCGATCGCGCCCTCGCCACCGACTTCGATTACCGCTGCAAGCAAGCCGGCCAGCTCGCCTCCAAGATGCGCTTCCTCGCCGCGCCGTGGGTCGGCATGCTTGAGAGCGGCGCATGGCTCACCAACGCCCAGCACGCCAACCAATGCGCGCGTTATTTTGCCGAGCGAGTCGCCGCAATTCCCAACCTGACCATCGACCCGGCAGTCGAAGCCAACGCCGTCTTCCTCAACGCCTCCGAAGCAATCCTCGAATGCATCCGCAACCGCGGCTGGCGCTTCTACACCTTCATCGGCGGAGCCGCGCGCATCATGTTCTCATGGGACACAAACCTGTCCCGCGTAGACGCCCTCCTCGCCGACCTCAAAGAATGCGCCGCCCACCCATGAGCCGTCTTGAAAGGGCAACTTGGCTGTGCGAAAGGGCACGACTTCAGTCGTGCCGATAAGCCCCATAAAAAAAGTCGGGCTTTAGCCCCTGNNTGCCATTCCACCGGCACAATTACCAGGCACCTTCCGAGCGGCCGACGACCATCCACCAATGACTGACGAGAACGGCGCTTTCGGGACCGACTCGGAACTCGGGTACCCTGCTCTCCAGTCCCTCCAGTGATCAGACAGCGGAGGGGCTGTTTGCCCGGTTCGTCGATCGGCAAAAAGGCGGGCCAGCCGCTACCGCCTGCGATTGCGGGTAATTTGTGATGATTAGTTCCGTGGTTGGCCGCCGGTGCTGCGGATCAGCCGAAAGGATGCTGGCACGATTGACGCTTTGATGATACCCAAAGTCTTTGTACAGTTCTCTCACGCTCTGGTGATCCGCATTCGAGAGCATGATTGCCGCGCCGCGCCCAGCTGCGCGTTTGATGGCATCTGCAAGCCTAATCTGGCCTTCCCAAGAGAATAAACTGGAGTTGTATTTCACAAAATTGTTACTGTTATGCATCACGGTGTAAGGAGGGTCAACGTAAAGAAAATCGCCGGCAGCCGCCATGTCGATCGTTTCTTCAAAATCCGCCTCCCTGATTGATGCACGGCGGAGGATGGATGCGACTCCTTTCAAGTAGCCTTTAGGGTATTCGATAAGATTCTTCGAACCCATTGGAACGTTGAACTTCCCTTTTAGGTTCACGCGATATATGCCGTTGAAACAAGTCCGATTGAGATAGATGAAGCGCACCGCACGTGCGATGTCACCGGCTGGGTCCATCGCCCGGGTGCGGTAGTAAAGCGCTTCATTATGTCGTTTCTGGAGTGAGGTAAGACGCCCGTCGATCTCTTCGGCGTGCGTCCTCAAGCACCGATACGCGTTTATAAGCTCCTCGTTTGAGTCCGATAGAACGCCTCGTCGAGGAGCCAGATGGAAGAATACGGCACCGCCGCCGAGGAATGGTTCTAGATGCCTTTCGTAAGCTGACGGTAGCAGGCTGTCAATCCGCCGTGCGAGCCATCTCTTGCCACCGGGCCATTTTAGGAATGGGTCAGCCATCATCTTCCTCCGAGCCTTGGCTCTCTAGGACGGGATTTGCCTGCGCCTCCTTAATGCGCTTCATCAGTTCGTCGTAGATGAAGTCTATATACTCGAAATCCTCAACCTTGTACCTTCTCTCCCTCGCAGGGTGACCAGGGATGCGCCTCAGCTCGTTAATCCGCTCCATCCATTTTACGTTTTTCGCGAGGCCCTTCTGTCCAAGCTCAGGGATGTTGAAGACCGCCTTAAATAGGGGCCAATTACTCTTGTTCTCCACGATCCTTTTCATCTGAACGATTTCGAGGTATGTCTCAAGGGGGAGACGCTCTTCGGCCTTCGTATCGAGAGCCGTTTTGTATGCCTCGGCTTTAATCCCATTGTCTGTAACGCCTTTTTCCCAATAGAGGCTTTTCTCCTCTCCATAGATGGCGCGGAAGACATCGAAAATGTAGTTGCGCATTTCAGAGACAATCTCTTTGAGCTTTGCGTCGGTGTCCAGAATCCTATCTTCCGATTGCTCCTCCTCCCACTTCTCCATACCCTCCGGCACAAAATCTGGACAGGTCTCCTTGATTATTTTGCACAGGCGGTAGTAGTACTCAATTGGTCCCCCGGAGCCAAACGGGACTTTAAACGCAGCCTCTATCTGCGGGGACTTGTGCGCTTCCAGAAATTCGAGAACAGGCCTCATGTACTCTTCTATGTCAACCATGATGTCTGCGACGGCCATTTCGCGCGCGTCGGCCGCGGTGTTCGCCTCCCAGTACTTTACGAGCGACCCAAATAGAAGAATGTAGGCATACACGGCGATGTTGGTGCAGAGACATCCTTCACGGCCGCTCTCCCACTCCACTAGGTTTGCGTTCCTCACCAACCCGAAGTAGGAATTGAGTGCTGATCTCGCGCGGTCAAGGGTCTCGCCGTCTGAACGCCCGCAGAGAGCGCCTAGTTGATAATTTGAGTTCTTTAGGATTGCGGACCCGACGAGGCCCGACCGCCGAAGCGCTTCCTTCAACGCTGGGATCGTAAGGCAGGTCTTGTTCGTTGACGACATCCCAGTTCGCGTGATGCGGTTATAGAACGGTTCGTCAACGTCGGAATTCAAAAGGCCAATTAAGCGGGCGCTTATCGCGGCAATCCGCTCACTAGGGATCGCGGAATCCCATTTTAGATCGCCCATTAGATCGTCGAGCAGATGTTTCGGAACAGACTTCTGCTCGGTGTTAATGGTGACAAATAGGTTGGCTTCCTCGGTGCTTGGAAGCATCTCAAATGCGAGGACAATTATGTTTTGGTCGAGGTGTTTGTCATCGATGGGCGAGAATCCGTAAAGTCGGTGTTGACCATCGATAACCCAGGCCGATCTATATGTGTCTGGGAGGTATAGGCGCCCAAATGTTACGCCGGAATCTGCGTCGTGGAGGTTCTTCTCGAATCTCACTGCGCGAGTGAAGTTAATCAGGATGTTGTTTGGAAAGTACCCACCCTTCTTGATGAATTCCCCTATATCGCGAATCCGGGATTTGCTCACCAATCGCTGATAGCTGGGTGCGCCGTCTGGGTCGTTGAGGGAGCGATGGTTGACAAAAGATATTTTGAAGAGGACACGCGGCGTAGTTACGAAGCAGTAAAAAGACTTCCCGCCGAGCTTGCCCTTGATTGCGGGAACCGTCTTCCCGGCAAGCTCCGGGATTTGTTGGTCCTTGAGGAACTCGGCGAGAAACTGATATCGCGTCGCACGTCCCAGGTGACTAGCAACATCCGAGTAGTACCTCAGTTCTCGCTCCGTGATAGCCCGGATGTTTTCGCCAAGCGCGCGCTGCTTATCTGGTTCTGACCAGATGACGTTTTCGGTAACGAAGAGCCAAATGATCTTGGGTTTGAAATCTGTCCCATAATGCCTGTGGATAGCGGCTGAAATTGGCCCTTTGAGGTTGGCGAATTCTTCAATGTCCTTCTGGAGGCTGCGTCGGGTTGGTTTCGCTGACGCTTTGCACTCGGCGACGATGACTGTTTCCTCATCCTTAGCGAAGACGTCGATCTGCTTGCGCAGTGGTTCGGCCCCTTTTCGCTCGATCAAGATTGTGAAGCTGCGGCCGTCGCTGATTTCGGGATAGCCCATTTTCACAAGGAGCATCCAGAATCTATTCTCAAGGCGTTCGTCGATTGGCTTTTCTCGTTTGACCTTTGTTACCCGTATAAGGCGTCGATCAAACTGCCAGCCAAGCGTTTCATACTCGGGAACGGCCTCCGCAGGTACGGATTTTTCTTCGTACGGCTTGTGCCTGCCGACGGCGGCGCGGCGAATTCGCGACGGGTCGGTGAGCAATGGGCCGAGATAATCGGTTCTTTGCAGATCCACCTTAATGAGCCCCCTGTATGGAACGTGGCTAGGCCGACCCCGCCCGGATCTCGGCGCGAGCTTTGCAAACACGAAAGCACCGCGTCCTGCTAGCTGAATCTGGCGGTCCGAAATTGCAGGATTTCTTGGAGATAACTGTTATCTAAATCCTTGCCTTTGTCAATGATGACCGCCCCCCAAGATTGGTTCTGCCTTTCCGCCCGTACAGGCGAGCGATCAGCGCAGAAGTGGGTTTTAGGAGCAATGCGAATGGTCGGCAAGCGGAGGCGGGGATGATCGATATCGGGATGTCCGCTTGTCGAACCTCTTCCAATGACTCGGCGTAG
>PMWR01000525.1 GCA_003166055.1 Acidobacteriaceae bacterium | reverse complement strand
CGATTCCCACCCTACGAAATTCCCATTGAAGTCGCTTGCAGTGAAGCTCGACGCATCCTGTTCAACGAATTGGCCAATCATGCCCGCATACTGGGCATGGGAGTCGATGGACATGGCGTAGAAGTGGCCCGAACTGATGATGTAGTAAACGTAATTGGTCGGCCACAGCGTCAGTTCGTTGCTGTCGATGCCGGTGGTGGAGAGCGTGCCCGTCACTCTTCCAGTGGTGGCGCTGGGCGTACCGTAGGCGCCACTCAGGGTGACGGCGGAGTACTGTTTGAAGCCGACGGCAACGTCCTCTTCGCCGGAAGTGATACTGCCCGATCCGTTGAATGTGGCGACGCCGGCAATCGACAACGGACCGTAGGCCGTAGCGGTAGTTGAGCAGCCCGAATCCAGCGCGGAACAGGTGGATCCGTTCTCGCCAAAGGCGTAGCTGCCGTCCAGTTTGGCTTGCGAGAATTTGGTGGGATCCTGCAGAGCAAAAGAACCCGAAAGGCGTGAGCCGCCAGCGGTTCCAATGCCGCCTGCGTCGTCGTATTCGATAAAGCTGCCGGCCCCCGCGATGTTGGAAGTGATGGTGCCGAGCGAAACGGCAATCAGGGTGGTGTTTGAACTGCCTCCGACATGCAACGTCAGGAGGCCCGTGTTGCTGGACCCGATGGCATAGGTCCCGGTTATCGAGGCATTCGTGGTAACGCCGCTCTCCTGATTGATGTCCATCACACCTGAGGTGATGTTGCCGTTGCCGTCGGCGATAAAGTTGCCGATGACTGCCTTGCGCTGCGTATTGGCCTGCGTGGTGCCGTCGACCCATCCCCCGCCGTAGAAGGCGTAGCTGCCGTCGAGGTAGGAGTTGTTGGTTGAGGACGTGGCGTTGACAGGGAGGGAATACGTGACCGAAGCGGTATCGCTGGTATTCGAAGAGTCTGCTGCCTCAACGGCCAGCGAAACGGTTTCAGGTGCGGTGGGGGTTCCGCTGACGGTCAGCGTGCCGTTTCCGGTGTTGGCTGCGCTCAGCCCGTCGCCGTTGGGAATCGCCACAAACGTACCGTTGGTGGGTATAACGGTGCCGTTCACGGTAAAGGAGTAGTGGCCGCTGCCCCCTGAGGCGTTGACGTAATACGAGTAGAACGTGCCGACAACCGCGCTGCCAAATGGATTGGTGTTGGCCGCGGGCAGCGATACGGGCGCTTCGGAAGTGGTGAAGTTTGCCGACGCCGTGGATTGATTGCCGTTGGCATCCTGAACCTGTATCTGCCAGTAGTAATTCGTGTTGCCGCTCAGGCTGGTTACGGTCGGCGTGCTGCCTCCACCGGTTGGATCGGTGCCCCAGGTGAGGGAGGTGATGGAACTTGAGAAGCCGTTGGAGTTGGAGTTGTTGCCGGGTATCTGCCAGATCTGGTTCCCGTTGTTGTCGGAGAGCGAGAACGAATAGGTGTAATTGCCGGCGTTGGCGGGATCGGTCCAGGAGAAATTGGGTGTCACGCTGACGCCGGTCCCGCTGGGCGAAAGATTGGTGGCAAATGCGCTCAGCACCGAACTCACCGTGGCAGATACGGTTCCCGTAGTGCCATCGCTATAGGTGATGGCAAAGCTGTAGGTATCGCCCGCTTTGGGAGCCACGTTGTCGAGATTGACGTAGATTTGGAAGCCCTGGCCGCAGCTTGAGCCGTTGACGGCGCACGACGCAATGTCCATGGGGGCAACCACATTGGCGCCGTCGGCATTGCTGCTTGGTTGAAGCGTTACCGATACGGGCAGCTTGATAGCTGCGTCCACCGCAAAGCTGAGGCTATAGCTTTCACCGCCGCCGGGGCCCGAGTTCTCTGAGACCTGGGTTGACACATAGGCGGTGCTGCCGGCGCTGGGTAATGTCAGATCCTCGTTGGACAAACTGCCGGTGATGGACAGGAGCACACCAGAACCATTGCCGCCGTTATCGGTGTTCTGGATGTCGCCCACGTCGATGATGCCGTTTTTGTTCTGGTCGAGGACTGCAACGAACTGGTAACCCGAGCCGGAGGGAACCTGTACCGAGTAATTCTGCGGACTCACTGGGTTGACGATGTATTCCCCATAGAATTGATTTGTGTTCTGGTTGTAGAAGCCCGTGTACATGGGCCCCGTGGCCGTGCCGGTAAAGGTCACTGCCCCGGAGACAGTGTTGCCGCCGGTGGGCGCGCCGATGGTTATCGGGCCAACGATGGCGGAGTTTGGACCGGTTGCAGTTCCCGCGGAGGTGCCATAGACGCGGAAATAGAGAACGTTGCTGTTGGTTAGCCCATTCACAAACCAGACGTTTGTGTGCGTGCCATTTGCCGGGAAGGTCTGGCTCCCGGTGACGGTCGCAAACGTCGAACTGGTGCTCCACTGCAGGGTGTAGGACGTTGCCGCCTCGACGCCGTTGTTCTTGACTGCGTTGTATTGCACCAGGGCGCCGGTGCTGAATGGGGATACGCCGGAGATGGAGGGGGCCGAGGTGAGCGTAACCGTTCCGGGATTGGTCAGCGTGATGGCGACGCCGGAAAGGTTCGCGCCGGAGACAGTCAGGTTGGAGGTGCTGCCCGACGGGTCAGCGGCGTTCGGGTTGCCTTTGCCCAGGGTATCCATGAACGCGTTCAGGGTATAGGAGCCGGGCGATACGCCGCGGATGGTGAAGGCTCCGCCGCTGGTGAGGGTGGCTTCGGTGATGCTGGTGCCCTGTGTGCCGCCGCCGCCGCAGTTGTTGCTGCTCATCGCAACATACACCTGGCCTGTTGGAGTCGTCGGGCCGAAGGTNNGCCGTTATTGCATAGGTTCAGAGCGATGGTGCCGCTGATTTCCGCGCCCGCATTGTTGACGGCTATGGTGTAATCCTGGGTTGCGGTGCTCTGGCCGGCGCTGTCCGCAACCGAAGCCGTGAACGAAATCGGGCTACCGGTTGTGGTGAGCGTGTTGGGCGTGCCTGTGATGGTTAACGAATTGCCATT
>PMWR01000598.1 GCA_003166055.1 Acidobacteriaceae bacterium | reverse complement strand
ATCAACATTCTCGACGGCGTCGAGGGCATCCACTTCTGCCATTTCGAGGATTGCGACGTGGTGCGCCATGCTTTAGTGCAGCGCATCGTCCGCGCCTACGAGTCAGTCAAGCCGCAGCAGCAGGAGCTGCCACTCGGCACCGGCGAAGCCATCGACGTCAACGCGCAGCCGCGCGAAGACCGAGCCCAGCCGCAGCAGGTGCACGCACCCAAACCGCAGTAATTCTTGAGACGGCGCAGTGCTTCAGTCAGTTTGAATCCTGCGCCGAAAACTTCAGGACACTAAGACGTGAGAATCCGGACCGCAATCTTACTCGTGCTCAGTCTCCCGTTCCTGGGCTTCTTTGCGATTGGGATAACAGATTTCGGACAAAAGCTCCTTCGCGGGGATATTCCAGCCGGAACGGATCACTGGAAGGCCGACGACATTGCCATGGGAGCTGGTTTGGCGCCGATGGCGTATGGGCTCATCCCGTTTGTGCTCCTTGGAGGAAGCGGGCTAATCTCGTTGGTCTTTGACTGGCATGTAAGGCGAGTCCTATCTAAACTTAAGCAGAATGAAAGATGAACCGGGGGCCTCGCACCATGCGGCTCCCGAGTACGATGATCCCTCTCGACTCAAATTTGGAGCCCGCCACCGCGCATCAAGATTGCGTTGTACACCCATTGGACGTACACTTGAACTGGGACAAAGCCCAGGAGCGACCCATGCCGCCCTCGTCAACCGTCGCACAAACCGCCGAACGCCGCGCACGAGCCCACCGCTTGGGTTTTCGTGTGGATGCGGAAACCAAGCGTCAGGTAGAGCGCGCGGCGGCGCTGGAACGGCGCAGCTTGACAGAGTTTTGCCTTGCGGCACTCGCAGAGGCCGCCAGGGCAACCTTCTTGCGGCATGAAAGCCTGGTCCTGAGCGAAAGGGACCGCGCAGCTTTCTTCGACGCCTTGGCCCACCCCCCGAAGCCCAATGCGCGGCTTCGACGAGCCTTCCGCTCGGCTGAGGAGCGAGTTGGCGCCTGATGGGCGGGCAGCAGGGAACTCTTTACCGGCTTGAACCGCTGACCAAACGACATGACCGGGCCGCTTTTCACTGCGGAGCCGAGAGTCTCGATCTCTACCTGAAAACTCAGGCTTCGCAAGAAATGCGGCGCAAGGCCAACGCGGTGTTTGTGCTTGTGCCGCAGGGGGAACCTGGCCGCATCGCCGGTTACTTTACTCTCTGCGCATACGGGCTGGCTCCCGGAGCCGTTCCCGATGCGGTGCGGAAGCTGATTCCCCGCTATCCCATGGTCAGCGCCACATTGCTCGGCAGGCTTGCGGTCGATGTTCAATTTCAGGGCCAGGGGTTGGGTGCAGTTCTGCTGGCCAAGGCCCTCCGCAGCGCCTATGACAGCTCGGCGCAGGTTGGCTCTTCAATGGTCGTGGTCGATGCACTGGACGAGCGGGCGGCGATGTTTTACGCCGCACACGGATTCATTCAGCTGCCGGAATCTAAGCGCCTTATCTTGCCGATGAAGACAATCGAGGCGTCATTTTCGTCCTAGCGTAGAATTGAAGATGAACCGGAATCGTGCACCGTACGACTCCGAGTACGATGATCCTCCTCGACCCAGATCTGGAACCTGACCCCTCGCCGAAGACAAAATCGGCGAAGCCCTCGGCTGCGTCTCCCTCTATCTCCACATCCAAAGCGGTGAACCGCGATTTCAAGCTGCCCTCCGCGCGCGCGTTATCCCGCTTTCTCACCGTCGCCCAGGCTGCCGTGCGTTTGCGAGGTCAGGTCACCGTGCTGCTCACCACCGATGCTTCGATTCGCGGGCTCAATCGCCGCTTTCGTGGCAAGAATGAAGCCACCGACGTGCTCTCGTTTCCCGCCGAAGGCCTGGGAACCGAAGGCATGGCCGGCGACCTCGCCATCAGCGTGACCACTGCGCTCAGCCAGGCTGCCGGGCAGGGCCATTCGCTCTCGACGGAGATCAAGGTGCTCATCCTGCACGGACTGCTGCACCTGGCCGGCTACGACCATGAAGTGGACGACGGCAAGATGGCCCGCCGCGAGCGCCTGCTACGCACAAAACTGAAGTTGCCGCAGGGTCTCATCGAGCGCGCTGCCACGGAGGGAGGTGGGGGTTTCAACCCCCGCAAAAAGCTGACAAGAACCGGCAGGGCTTTAGCCCCGGACGGCGCAGGCCGAGCACCCCAAAAACAGCCCTCCACCTCTCCCAAATCCGTGCCCAGGGCCAAACGCCCATGAGCGCCCTCGCCATCACAATGGTTCTACTGCTGGCCGCAGTCGAGACGCTGGCTTCCTACATCAGTCGCGTCTACTCCGAATTCGGCAAGATTCTCACCCGCGAGATCGAGGAGAACCTCGACGCGTGGGAAGAACTGATTGAGCCGCAGCTTGGCCTCACCCGCGAACACGCAGCCATCTCCGCGGCCGTCCTCCAGCAACTCGCCCTCGGCATCATCGCGCTCGAGTTCGGCGCGGTGCTCTTCGATCGCGGCGCGCATACTGGCCCGCCCAGCTACGCGGAGATTGCACAGGCCGTTCTTGCCGTGATTCTCGTGGTGGTGGTCTGCAACCAGATTCTGCCTTCGCTGCTCTTCAACCGCACGAAGGGCGAGTGGGTGCGGCGCCTGGTCTGGCCCATTCGCCTGCTGCTGTGGCTCATGACGCCGGTTACCGTCTTCGTCCGCTTCTTCTTTTCAGTCGCATCGCTGGCTGAAGCGCCGGCCAGTCCTGAAGAGGAAACCGCCGTTGATGTCGAGGCGCTCCTTGAAGCCGGCGAAGAGGAAGGCATTCTCGAAGAAAACGATATCGACCTGGTCCGCTCCGCCGTTGAATTCGGAGACAAGCTGGTGCGCGAAGTGATGACCCCGCGCCCGGCGGTCTTCGCGGTTCCTGAGTCGATCACGCTCGAACAATTTCTCGATGCGCTGCGCGAACACAACTTCTCGCGCGTACCCGTTTATTCAAACTCGCTGGATAACGTGACCGGCATCGCCTTCGCCCACGACCTGCTGCAGATTACCGATGAAGAGGCGCGCACGCGCACCGTGGCCAGCATCAAGCGGCCCGCCGTCTTTGTGCCCGAGACCAAGCGCGGCTACGAGCTGCTGCGCGAGATGCAGCGCGAAAAACAGCACATGCGCATCGTCATCGACGAGTACGGCGGCGTGGCCGGCCTGGTGACGATCGAGGATTTGCTGGAGCAGATCGTGGGCAACATCCGCGACGAGCACGAGCTGGAAGCTTCCATCGAAGAACCGCAGCGTGAATCCGGCGGTGTGTGGCTGGTGCCCGGCAGCTTTCCCGTCGACCAGCTCCCCGACCTCTTCGGCGAGACAGCCGACCTGGGCAACCTCTACGAAGCCACAACGCTCGGCGGCCTGGTCAGCGAAGTGGAAGGACGCATTCCGCACGCCGGTGAAGTCGTGATGCTTGAGCCGATTCGTCTGCGGATCGAAGTGGTCGCGTCAACCGACCGGCGCGTGGATCGGCTGCGCGTGTTTCCGCCGGAGCCGAAAGAGCCCGAGGAGTAAGAAGAATCACGCCCCATCGAGGCCTCCTTCGCTGTTAAACAGACCGCGGAAAAACTCACCTCGGAGGGAGGCGGGGGTTTCAACCCGCGCATAAAGCCAGCAGAATCAGCGCGGGCTTCAGTCCCGGAGCAGCGCTTTTCGGAATCTTTGCTCGTAATCAGGCCTTTTTCCGCAGCCCCTTCAGCCCCTGCGCGATGTCTTCCCGGGATTCCGCCGGGTTCCCAGGTTTCGATTCTGACAACTGAAAACTGACAACTTTCA
>PMWR01000125.1 GCA_003166055.1 Acidobacteriaceae bacterium | reverse complement strand
GCTAAGTTGCTGATGGGCAGTCACTTGTGGATATCCGACATTACGCTCGATTTCGCTTATTTATCATAGACTTACGGTATTCTTGAGAGACTCAAAATCCGCCGAGTTCCGGCCTCACCCACGGTCAATAGGGACTGGCGTACTCTTACAAAACATCAACACTCCAAGCCCCTTCTTGAGGGGATTGAATTCCGAAAAAACGAAGCGGTGAATTCGCGCACGGCTGGCGCCAACACAGGCACTTATGCAGCAGCCCGCTGCACAATTCCTCCGAGGCCCAATCAAGGAACTTGGGCTGATCCCACACGATCAGCCCGGTGGCCCACTGGTTGCAAATTTGGCAGCATTTTGGCAGCAAATATCGCCGATTGTGCCGGTTTTGCCGACTGTACCGACTCATAAGTCCTGTGCCGTCTATAATTTGGCTTTTGAAGCATTCCATGGCATGGAAGAGGTCATCGGTTCGATCCCGATCAGGTCCACCAATCAATTCAATCATTTAGAAGCACCTCCCTTCCGCGACTTTGTCGAATTCTTGTCGAAAATTCCAAAAGCACACAACGAATCGGCCCTCGCAGGCCCTGCGGCTGCGCAGAATCGGCGCTGTCGAAGTCGATTTCGACACCTTCGCCAATCGACGGCCATCGCGACCTTCATCCCGTGTCAAATCCTATTTCTATTCAACTGCTTAAACAGAATTCCGGTGCACGTAATTCCCTGGCACTTGAATTGCACATGTTGAGATTAGCCCACAAATCTGCGCTGCAGGAGCGTGCTACCCATCAATGAGTGCCGCAAAGCAATGTGGAAGGGCTCTAGCTTGCGGCTGCCGATGCGATGCCACAACCGGAAAGTTGATGGACGAAAACAATCGAAGTATTACACCCAGGATTGAGACCGGAGAGAAAGACCAGTGAGTTGCTTGAATGCACATGGAATGTCAAAAAACAGGAACAGTCAGTTCACAACAAGTGCAGACTTTTGCGAGCTCCTCATGGATGACTCCCGCGGTTTGTACCTGCTCTCTATCCTGCTGACTGCGGATCGCGAGAATGCGGAGCTTTGCTTCAACATTATTCCCTATGTGTGCATAGGCGGGAATTCCGCCTCTCACAAGTGGGCACATTCGTGGACCCGGCGCACTATTGTCCGCAATGCAGTTCGAATGCTCACACCCAACCCTGGCCCTTGCGAATCCGAGTCCACGGCGGCGTTCGCGGCAACCTCTTTGCAGGAACCATTCCTTGCAAGAGTTCTTGCGCTCGATGACTTCGAACGCCTCGTGTACGTTCTGTCCGTTCTTGAAGAATACGCTGATCAGAATTGCGCCGATCTATTAGGAGTCTCGCCGCAGAGAATCCGGGATACAAGGAATTGCGCTCTGAAACACATCGGTCATTTGGACAGTTGAGACTTTTCCCAGCGGGCGATTAGGCCTGTGTGGGAGCGGATTAGGAGAGAGGAATGAACTCGACGGCCGAAATTACCGTGAATGATAGTGGCTACAGCTTATTCAATGCGATCCAGAACATTCGAGCCTGCTATCGTGCGGCGGATGGAAGACTTATTTCCAAGTCCACGCAATTTCAACCAGTTCGATCACGGCAAGATTTCCTGACGGAAGCACAAACTGGCGAGCGGCCTCGATTGTCGGAGTCCTTTTCTCCCATCCCCATGCGAATGCCCTTGCGCTCTGCGTTCCTGCTTGCTTCTCTCTTTGCCTCAATCACCTTTCTCATTCATTTTCTGAGCTCAATCTGGGGCAGTCATCTCGGCTATGGCTACTTCAGAGACGAACTGTATTTCCTTGTCTGCGGCCGCCATCTTGACTGGGGTTATGTCGATCAGCCACCTCTCGTTGCCCTCCAGGCCCGCCTCGCTGAAGTCCTTTTCGGCCTCTCACCCACCGGCATTCGCATCTTCAGCTACCTGGCCGGCAGCGTCACCGTCGCTCTCACCGGCCTGCTCACATGGCAGCTCGGCGGACGCCGCAGTGCGCAGGTGCTGGCCATGTGCGGCGTACTCGCCGCCCCGGTGTTCCTCGCCACATCAAACTATCTCTCGATGAACTCCTTCGAGCCTTGCTTCTGGATGGGTGCTTTGTTTGTTGTCCTGCGCATTGCTGATGGCACGGCCACTCCCCGAGCTTGGCTCGTCTTTGGTATCTTGACGGGCCTCGGAATCGAAAACAAGCACTCCACCGTCTTCTTTCTCGCCGCGCTGCTTGTCGGGCTCCTTCTTTGCCCGCAGCGGCGAATCCTCTTCACCAGGGAATGCGCCACCGGCGTCGTCCTCCTCCTGCTAATCGCCATGCCCAACCTCTTGTGGCAAGTGGCTAATCAGTTTCCCACCTACCAGTTCCTCAGCACAGTTGCCCACTCTGACAAGAACATCAAGTTCCCTCCCCTGGCGTTCCTCCTGGAACAAGTCAAGGTCCTGTTTGTCTTTTCCGCTCCGCTTTGGATCGGCGGGCTGGTTTGGCTCGCCTTCGCCCGTGCCGCCCGTCGCAGGCGCTTTGTTGCTTTCACCTATCTATTCTTCCTGGGCACGATGATGCTCATGCATGGCAAGGATTACTACCTCGCACCCATTTATCCCGTCCTCTTCGCTTCCGGGGCCACGGCCTTCGCCCAATTCGTCCGCCGCGATTGGCCGCTTGCCGCCTACTCGGTCAGTCTCATCGTCCTGCTATGTCTGGGCACGGGCCCCACTGTGCTCACAATACTGCCTCCGGCAAAGTACGTCGTCTACACCGCCCCCTTCGACCCCAATTCCACCAGGTTTGAGAAGTTCACCAGTCCTTTACCGGAGATCCTCTCCGACCGCATTGGCTGGCCGCAAATGGTGCAGGGTTTTGCCGATCGATACAACGCCCTCCCTCCGGACGTTCGCTCCCGCACCGCCATCTTCTGCAGCAACTACGGGGAAGCCAGCGCCGTCAACATTCTCGGCCCGAGTTACGGTTTGCCGCCCGCAATCAGCGGTCATCAGAACTACTTCTTCTGGGGCTGGAATAACGACACTGGCGAGTCCGTCCTGACCCTGGGCAACGACCCCAAAGAGTACGCCGGCGACTACGCCGAGGTCGTCGATCTGGGCTCTTTTGACGCCCCCTGGATCATGGATCACGAGCGTAGTCACTACCTCTGGCTTCGCCACCGCAAGCTCACCTACGCTGAGGACTGGACCAGGCTCAAGTACTGGTATTGACAATGCCGTTCAAGTCGCTCGCTTCACCGCGAGCCGCAGCTCTCGTAATGGCGTGATAGCTGGACCAACTAGAAGGAACGTTCAAGAGTAAGCACGCCATAGAAGGAGGGTAAAGGCCTTCGAGGTTAAATACGACAATTGTGATTCGAGGCTTCGCACTATCCCCAAGATGTCAATCAAGCACGACGAAGCGTGAGCGTGAGCGGGTAGTGGTCAGAGGCCCGAATCGAATCATGTAACTTTGGCTCACAAGCAATAAGCGGTCCCTTGGTCAGGATCCAATCGATCGCGCGGGAGCCATTGAAACGAGTCGGCACAGTGGTGAGAGGATTCGAAATGCCGGCGAATGGATTGATGAACCCTGCTTTGCCGATGACTGAAACGGCAGGTTCCTGGCGAAGATCAGCGTTGAAGTCGCCGGCAACAACAACCTGAACATCCGCAGCGTGAGGAGAGGCATCGTCCAGAAGCTCCGCTAGTTGACTGCATCGCAAGCCCTCATTTCCCCTGCTTTCGAGGTGCACGTTGTAAACAACAAGCTTCCGTCCTGGGAGCACGATGTGGCTAATCAGCGCCATTCTGCCGCCTAATCGCCTCTGGAATGGCTTCATGCGCGGGATAAACCATCGCGGAAGCCAGAATCTGGACTGACAATTGAACCTGAGAATGCGCGAGTTCAAAAGCGGAAATTGGGAGAGCGTTGCCTGGCCATGATAGGCAGGCATCCCGTTGTGTCGTTGGGCAAGCTCTTCAAATTCCCATCCGAATACATAGTTCATTTGGAGGGCCTGCGCGATCTCCCGCGCGACATTGCGACAATGTGTTCGTGGGGCATTCCAATCTGCTTCCTGCAAAAGGACCAGGTCTGCCCCCGTTCCGGCAAGAAACTCAATTACCTCATTCAACTGTTGGCCGCGATTGATGTTCCAGTTGACAATCCTGACCGCATCCGAAAGCTTGATCTGGTCTGGCGTGGTTGTGAATGATCCTGTTTCGAGTTCCTTTATTCGCTCCATTGGCGTCGACCCGTTAAAGCACGAAGGTTCGATGTTTGGTTCACTCGCTGGATTGCGGAGAATTTCTCCGGGAGCCAATCGAAAACGGCTGCGAGATAGAGCGTTATGACGACACCACTGTCAATGCCCAGGGCAGCCTGCCCGTCGAGCGGGATCAGAAACTGAGCCGTGGGCTGGTATTTGGAAACGCGCATTCAGGGCCGGCCTTTGCTGAGGGAATCCTGTGTGCGCTCGGCCAGTGCGAGCGCGAGATCGGCCGTAGCCTTCCACGCGGCGTACCAGCTCTGTGAATCGCCTTCGTCGATGACCTTCACCGCATTCAGAACCTCACCCAGATCGACACAGTTGGGCATTATGTATTCAGGATTCCGCAGCGTCTCAAAGTGAAACGCCGGGTTGGCGAGGAAACGGCCCTCAGGGCTGACCGCTTGCGCGGGACCCGCTTCTCCAACTGCGCTTGTATTAGTCAAGGAATTCTCCTTTTTGCTGCCAACCACGCACTACTCCATTTCGAAGGCTAGATACTTGAGTTGTCCCTCGCGCTCGATGTGCAGGACCACTGAGTCTTCCGGTTTGAGTTGAGCTGCCGCAGACCTCAATTGTTCGACGGATGCAATGGGCATGCGATTCAGCGCGTGGATGATGTCCCCCGTCTCCAAGCCGGTGTCTACGAGATTTGATTCCCGGTCCAGTCCAACTACGACGACACCTGTGTCAAGGCGCGCATCCGACAACAGCGATCGAACTTTGCTATCAAGATCTACCCCCAGAATGCCGAGCGATCCGATGCGGCTGATGATTGGATTGGCGACACCGGCCAGTTCATCCATGCGGTCGCGCGCCAGAATGGGAGCGACGTTGAATGACAGTCTCTGCGTACCCCGCAGCACATCGATTTTCACTTCCTGATCGATTGGGTGCTGATAGAGAGTGACGGCGAATCCGGGAAGGCCCAACATACGGTGCCCGTCCATATTCAAGACAACGTCCCCGGGCCTTAAACCGGCTGCATACGCCGCTCCATCAGGTTCGACGTCGGCAAGCACAACGCCCCAGTTCTGCGCGAGCCCCAAGCCGTCGGCCATTGTGGGTGTGATGGTTTGTGCGAATGCGCCAATTTCGATATGGCGCACGTGGCCGTACTTCCTGAGGTTCTGGTAAACGAAATTCACGATCGGCGCGGGAATGGCAAAACCCAACCCCTGGCTGCCTCCGCTGCTGCTCAGGATGAACGTGTTCAAGCCGACGATTGCGCCTGTAACGTCCACCAGCGGCCCCCCACTGTTGCCAGGGTTAATGGGCGCGTCGGTTTGCAGGTAAACCATTGGGTTGTTGGGGTCAGGCTGTCGAAACGCCGAACTAACCACTCCCATGGTCACAGAGCTCTGCAAACCCTCAGGACTTCCAACTGCGAACACGAGTTCTCCAAGTTGTGGAGAGTGATCGAGATTGAAAGGAAGCGTGGGGAGATTCGTGGCTTCAACCTTCAGCAACGCCAGGTCGCAGTCTTTCTGGGTTCCGATCAACTTCGCGTTCAGCACCTGGGACTTGCCGATACTGGAAATGTCAAAGAAAGTTGCTGGGACCGCGGGCAAGATTAGACGTATTTGCTGTGCCCCGGCCACCACGTGCGCATTGGTCATGACGTAACCGTCAGGGTCCACAATTACACCTGCGCCAATAGCGCGCTGGCTAACCATGACTGCCGTATTTGAACCTTCACGATCGTGCCCCTCGGCGGTCCCGAATCCGGTTACCTCGATCTGAACAACGGCCGGAGAAACCTTGCTGGCCAGCTGTTGTAATGAATCACTAAATTGAGTCAGGATTTCCGACGGCGCCCGTGATTTCACCTGGGAATGCGGGCGAACCTCCGCCGGCGGCCCGAGAGTGGGCTGTTGGCAAACAACCCTCGCTGGCAAAGCGGCGAGACAGCTAGCGATCATCAATCGCGTGATCGAACTTCGGGTCATCGGTCATCCTTCCTGTAAACTTCCAGGACCTTTTCGTCCTCATCGAGCAACATAAGGGGTTCACCATCGCTTCTTCGGAAAGCACTCGGAGTGCGAGACCTTCCTCCGTACAAGTTGTTAATTTGGCAAAGTGCTCAGTGCCTCTTGTGCCGATTGTCGAAACTGGGGACGACCGCTTTCACATGCGGGCCGCATTCGAAGGCGAAGGCGCTGGCGGCTTGCGTTCTGTTTCACGGAAAATCTGTCACCAGTTGCAGGATTCAGTTCAGATGTTCATCGGCTTCATTTGCGGCGCGCCAGGTGCTCTCGCTGCCGCGCGCGATTTTGACGAAAACGTCAATCGCGAATACAAGGAGATGATCCACGCAATATTGGCGCCGACTGCGGTCATGTAAAACGCCAGCCAATTCAGATTCAACAGCGCAAAGGTGAACAGAGCATAGGGGAGGAAGCAGCGCCGGATGATGAACTCACACTTTCGCCCCAAATACAAAAGTGGATTGGATAAACGGCTCTCTGCTTTCTTCTGCCAAACCGCCAGGAACTGCTCAGGATGCTTGGCGGAAAGCCTGCTTCGCTCAAACCACGCAAGCAGGATGGTGGTAGCGGCGCCAAACAGAAGCAGCGCCCCCCAGGCCCAGTAGGCGCTACTTCCCGATGCCCGCGCCAGGCCGATTGTCATTCCTGCAAAGATGAACAAGTAATAGAGGTAGTCGCACGCAGTCTCGAGCCAGCATCCAAAATCGGTGGCCTGCAGTTTCAAGCGGGCGACCTCTCCGTCGCAACCGTCGAGGATGCTGGCGCACACCGAAAGGACCGCTCCCAGTAGCGTATTCCAATATCCGCCCAATGCGTACGAAACGCCCGCCATTAAGCTGACACCCAGCGTAAACCCGCTCACCATATTGGGTGTGATAGGGAACTTGATGAGCTGGCGGCTGATGGGGATGGAAATCCTGCGATTCATCCGCGCAAAGACGCCATCGGTGGGCTTGACGAGCCAGCGGTTGAGTTTTTGTTCGGCGACGATCAAATCCTGCGGCATGGAAATCTTATGCCACGAGTCTTCTGCCACCAGCCTGAAATCGACGAACGATGGACCGTTCAAGGTGGCTTCCCGAGCGATCCAGCGGTGCAGATCCTTCACGGTCACCACGTTGCACAGCGCATCGGCGCAAAGTTCGAGAGCCGCTTTATGCGAGAAGGTAAAAAGTCCGGTTGGTTGGCTATTCGTGCTGAGTTCCAACACGCCTCTATGGCAATTCCATTCACTCACCATTCGATGCAAAGCGGGCTGGTAAGTGCAATTGCCGGCCACCAGGAGGATACGGGCGCTGCCGGAGTTCGCAGCTACACGGCGAACAATGGATGACAGGGGCGTGCCCGCGGCAACTTCCATCCATTCAATACCGGTCGGGAGACGCCGCGTCTTGAGCAAATCTTCTCTGATCTGCGGTCCCGTGACCCGGTTGAAAACAACAATGGTGCGTTCCGGGTTCGTGGCTTGCACTCCCAGAATGGCGCGCAGCAATACGGGCAGTGCTCCCACTCGAGCGGTTAAGGGCTCGAACCAGGGTGACCAAGGAAGTTCGTTGGCAAGGACGATCGCGACTTGCGCATTGGAGCGCAACTGGTTGTGGTTCTTGGGTGGTTCATTCACTCGCATTAGTTCGCTCCTGTGATAATCTCGGCGCTGTTGTTCGATTCGGCCTGCTCGTTCGATCGGGAAAACCACGCCAGGCAAATGACTCCGACAATGGCCCAGAAGACGGCTCTTGCCCGGCGGCAAAGCCCGAGCGTCAAACCCTGGGCACTGCTGAGGCCGGCAAGTTTCCCAATTACCATGTTTCCGCCCTCGTAGGTGCCCAGGTTCCCCGGGTTAACGGCACCAATTACGTTGATTAGCTTGGTTAGAGATTCGAGAATGAGTGCGTCAACGAAGCTGGCGTGCGCACCCAGAAAATGAAGGATCAGATAAACTTCCAAAATGGCGAGGAGGTGGCTTGCCAGGTTGAGGCTCAAGCTGCCCCAAAAGGCGCCCGGCGCTTGGCGATGAAACTGAAGGAACTGGCGCTCTGAAGATTCAATGACGGGCTTTTTGGCGTTGATCCAGCCGCGAAACCACGGAATGCGGCCAACCGCACGCGCGGGCATGGAGAACAGCGGCCACCCTTTGTGGAGTGCGAGTACGGCCAGTCCCAACAGAAACACAACTGCAAACACGAATAGGCCTGCATAAAGACGCAACGCACTCGAGAAGGCGGCCACTAAAGCCGCGGCACAAATTCCGGTTACTGTCACGATTGCGCCCGTTACGATGAAGAGGCCGCGGTCCATTGCCACGGACGATATCGCGCTCGCCACTGGCACTCCTGAGCCTAGAAGAGCGACTCGCGCCGATTCGCCGAATACCAGCCCAACGAAACCGAGCTGCCCAATAGCTTCGGATACAAGACGCAGGCCCAGAGTCCTCCAGAAGGAGATTCTCTTCACGTCGCCGAGCAAAGCGAGCCGCCATGCCCACGTTTTGACGATGTGGGCAAAGCCTGCAAGTGCGATGACCAGAACCATTCCCCAGGCGAGGTTCTTTGCATTTTGGAGGAGTATGCCGGGGCCTGCCCGTTCAACGAGATAAACAAGCAAGGAGGCACCTAGAAGCCCTGCGAGAATCTGCAGTGCGGGCTTCGATTTTCGCTTGGAACTAGGCATAAGCCGGCCTCGCTATTTGCGGCATTGCCCAGGGCCGCACAGAAAGCGAATTACACGCATTATCCAAAGCAGCCGGCGTATCCACGTCCTGCCAATGCCCATCTCCGATGTCGAAGCCTTTGAAGGTTCGGTTCTGTGCCATCATCCGCAGGCCATCCGAGAGGGAACAATTGCCATCGATCATGGCGCTCTCCAGCCACTGGAAGAGCACCGGCTGACAGAGGAACATTCCTGTATCGAGAGCGTTGTAGCGATTGAGATTCTTGCCGATGTCGACGATGCGGTCTCCTTCAAGCCTGACTTTGGTTGCGTCGTCCAGGTCAAAGACGCTCTCGACTTTCCGATCGACGCCGAGAATGACCTCATTCATGCCCAGTGGTTGCCGTAGCAAAGCCGCAGCTGTTGCTGGTTCAAAGATGTGGTCTGCCATCATCAAAAGGAAAGGTTCGTGGATCAGATCCATTGCGCATAGAGCGGAGACTCCATTGTTCTTCTTGCGATAATCGGGATTCTCAACCCAGGCAACATCGACGCCCCGGAAATGCCGATTCTCGTACCACTCTCGAATCGCATCGCTGCGATACCCAAGCACGATGACAAACCTCTCGATGCCAGCCTCGCGTGCTCCTGAAATGACATGTTCCAGGAGCGGCTTGCCATGGAGCGCCACAAGGGGCTTGGGAAGTTCTCCAGAGCAAGAGGCCAAACGGCTCCCGTTGCCGGCTGCCAGAATCAGAGCGAGTTTAGCGTTTGTCATAACGAGCCTCCACAAGTCCACGGTTTTGCATCTCTGCTTGCCTTTCCGGAGCGCGGAAAGTAGTCGAAATGGTGAATGTCAACCTTTGTTTTGCCAAGGATCCGCGCCTCGGTGATGCTGGTGGTAGACGAAGGAAACCAGTACTCACCGCTCTTCCGAAACTCTTGGGTGAAATGCACACTGTGGATCCAAACGGTTGTGATCTTGGCTGGCTCGCCCTCGACGCGCGCCAACGCATAGTCTTCGGCATCGACCCAGATCCGTCCGCGAAACAGGACCACATCCTGGCGCTTCGGGATTACATCGATCTCGTAAGCGAGCCGGCCATCGAGAGGGGCGGATTCGATCATCTGAAATCCGTAGTTATCCGAGGTGACCCGGCTCTTGGCGCGCTCCAGTGGCATCGAAGTCTCGGACTCCGATTCCAGAATCTTGCGCAGCAAGAGGTTCGCTGACTTCCAACCCTGTTCGGAAACAACCTGGAAGCTTTCCGTTCCATCCGGAGCGCAGGTGACTCTGACTTCCATCCGGGCTTGTTTGTCGAAGCGCGGGTTGTCAAGAACGTATTGCCGGCTGCCCGTGTATCCTCCGGCCGAGGATTCGCGTTGTACTTCGTGCGTGAACATCCGTGCGATAACTTCATCCGCCGATAGAGAAGGCGCGGCGGTCGTTTGACCGATCAGCGACGCCGGTGCGCAGGCAAGCAGTGCCGAAATGAGGATGCGGAATCTCATGGTCAAAACTGGAATACCAATTTCCCGCGGTATTCTCTCCATGCGGGGTTATAGAATCGGCCGAACGAGGAACTGTCGAGATCGTTCTGCACGTCGCGGGGATTATCGTGATTGAACATATTGAAGACGGAACCGCCTACGACGAGATGCATCCGCTTAGCACCGACGTGGAGTGTAGCGGGCCGGTTGATCTGCAGGTCGCAGGAGGAGAACCATGGGAATCGCCGGTCATCGCGCGGACCGATGTACTGGCGGTACTCGTTTTCGACCGAATAGGGAAAGCCTGTGTGCAGGTCGTAGACAGGCAGAATGTTCAGTTTCCACGGGCCGGCTATGGTGGGCCAGATCAGGATGCGATTCGGGGCGTCGAAGAGCAGACGCGCACTGGCATCGGGCTGAATCACCGCCTGTGGATTGTTCCCGATGAAGAGGAACGGGTCGTTCAGATTGCCGTAAGCCCGCGAACGCACATACGATGCATTCAAAGTCGCGCGAGGAATCTGATAGCGCCCAGTAACTTGAAACTCGCGGTAAGAATCGCTGCCCCCATTCGATAACGACATCACACCGGATTCCGCCCCCATGACAGGAGAAACTACGAAATCCTTGGCGGTGTTACGTTCCTGGTAGCCAGCGCGGGCGGTGAATCTGCTGGTGACCTGCCGTTCCAGTTCAACATTCCAAGATGTGCTTCGCGGACTCTGCAACCCGCCCGCGATGGCGTTGACAAAAGCGATCGAACTGGAAACCTGGCCGCCGGAGTCGTACACCGACACCGTGCGCGCCGGAAGAGTTGGAAACGTTGGGAGCATCAGGGGTACGCGATCATAGAAGATTCCAGCTCCTCCGCTGAGCAGTGTCTTGCCGTCGCTTGTGAGTGTCAGGAGCATGCTGCCGCGTGGCGCAACGTGCGTGGAGCCTGTAACGGTATCGCTATCCAACCGCAATCCGAAGGTGAATGACAACCTGCTCAAAGGCGCCCACTGATCGGAGACATAGGCCGCAGTCTCGTTCTGGCCGACGTCGAAGGTCGAAGTGGGGGTAAACGAGATTTGTTCAATCGTCGTTCCCGAGGTCCCGATCAGTTCGACAGGAAGAGAGGTTTCCAACCCGCTGAGTGAAGAGTGCGAGTACTCTATACCGGTCTTAATACGGTGTGCGCCAACGAGCTGACGAGGTGCAAATTGATAGCTCTCCTGTGCGTCGTATCGGGCGGTGCGCCGGCTTTGCCGGTTAAAGAATCCACCGGCGGTTGTGTCGATCATCAACTCGTATGGATCGTTGCTCTGTGCGTTGGTATCAACGTCGTATGTTTTGTAGCTGAATTGTGAGATCAGAGCGCTGTCGTCTCCGGTCATATACCGGTGCTGTTCATACACCTCGTATCCGCGTTGACGGAAATCCGTTGTGGATGGCTGAGGCGTGAAGGTATTCAGCCCCATGTAGTCTAGCTTCTGCGGATAGATCGTTAGCGATACGGTGGCCGTCTGCTCGGAGCCGTGCGTTAGATCGAACTGCGTATACGAGTTGAACCCTTCCAGTTTGGTATCCCGCTGCAACGGGGGCAGGCTGTTTACTGGAGTCCGCACGAACCTGTATTCAAAGGATTGGGTCCATGCGGCCCGGTCCCTGAGAATTGGGCCGGTGAAAGTCATGCGCGGAGTTGCTGCGCCAAGTCCCGCGATGGTGCCGGCGCGATCGCGCCAGCGAGGAACGATGTTCTGAATCGTAAAGTGATACTTCTCGTAATTGCTTGTTTTTGTTTCAACCGTCGAAAGTGCCCCAGTCAGCTTGCCATATTGAGGGTCATATGGATTTGAAATGACCTGGACCGAAGAGACCACGTCAATCGGCAGGTTGATTGCGGAACTACCGGAGGCCGGATCAGTCACGTTGGCGCTATTCACCAGGGCTCCGCTCTGGGTGCTGCGAGCGCCCTTCATATTGATACGACCATCCGGCCCACGAACCACGCCTGGAACCAGGGGAAGCAAGCTTTCAAATCGCTCGTCTGCGTTGGGTGCATCGTTGATGATCTTTTCGGAGATGGTCACGGAAGAAGTTGATACTTCCGCTTCGTTTGAGCTTCCCGTTACGGTGACTGAGGTCTTGACCTCAGCTAGTCTCAGTTTCAGCGGCACCTTCAAATCGACTCCGGGAGTCACAGCGACTGTTTGCTCTGCGTGCATCCCGGGAAAGTCGGCTTCAATTGTGTAATCGCCGGGAGCGACTTCAGGGAAACTGTACTTTCCGTCAGCATCGGCCTCGGTCTCGCGGGTTGTGGAGCCCTTCAATACGACCTTTGCGCCTGGCAATACGGAAGGCCCTCCGGAGTCCAAAACTAAAACAGTGCCTTCCACAGAGCCCGGCCTGACGGAACTTTGCCCGCGTGCAGAAGGAGGAAGAAGCACACACAGGGCAAACATGGCCGCGACCAGGAAGATGCTTTTGGGTTCGATCTTCCTCATTGCGCGAGTGCGCCCAACTACCGGATAAGCAAATCTCATGAACACGTCTGGTCCTCATCAGGCAATGCCTTCATTGCCACTTCGGTAATAGCAATAGGCTTGCCAAAAGTGAACTGTGCGCAATCACTTAAGAATCAACAGGAGGATCGAAAGAGTCGACACATGAGTCGAAAGTGTCGATGCCGAACGGAACAGCTTCGTCATTTGTGAAATGGACGAGAGGAGAGCTGACCGATCGGGGAACAGTGGTTGCGGGTGTGCGGAGCGCTGACCCGTCGGAAAGGTTCAGCGCCTGCCTTCGCGGGGAGGGGAATGCGATGCTCTTCGAAATATGGAATTGCGCCGATGTTAGCAAGGCCAAGCGGCCAGCCCCGGCCCAGCGCAACCCCGACCTGTAGACGGCCGCTTCTCTAGATTTGCAAATCCAGATGAATGGCGCATGCTACCAGAAGAAGAACGACGACCTTGGAAGAGGGTTTCATGATCTCTTGCTAGCAGGCGCACTGTTCCTTTCAGAGAATCACCGGACCGCGGCGCGAAGACTACCCTTAGCCAGTTCGGTCTCATTGTCACCGACAGATTGCGGCGATTGCGGTTGTGAAATCTGATAGGGTCCGTAGTCGATCGTCAACACGGCCTTTCCGCCGACGCGAACCTTAGTCTCGCTTTGATTCTGCTCCGGGAACCAAAAGTCGCCGATCTTCGAATTTGTCTGGTGAATCAGCGTCTGAGAGATCCAGAATGAGGGATTCTTCGCGGGCTGAACCTCCATCCTGGACACAGCACCATCCGCTGCATCAACCCATATCTTCCCTCGATAGAGATACTGGCTGCCCGAGACTGGATCGACTTGCAAAACATAGGACAGCCGACCGTTGAGCGTCTCACTACCAAGCAACTGGAAGTTGTAATTCGCCGGCGTCAACGCGTGGGCGCTGCGATCCTTCGATGCATCCTTCTCGCTGTCCAGCGCCCGCTTGAGAACCTTTTCACAAAGCGTGTGCGAACCGCTCTGGGAAACGATCCGGAAGCTCTTCCCGGTAGCGGCATCATACTCGAGTTCGACGTCCATCCTGGCGGTGATGCTCTTGAAGAAACCTCGATACTCGACCTTGTAATGACGCGGTGCTTGATAGCGCTTTAACGTCTTTGCCTGCGTCTGATCGTGGTGTTCGATGGACTGCACAATCTGGGCAGTATCAGGTGTCGCTGGCGAAGGAGCGGGGGGGGCACTCTGCGACAAGGACCAAGGGCCCAAGGATAACAGCCCCCCTGCAAGGAGCGAAAGCTGGCATAAGCATTTACAGTAGCGCAAATTCAAAGTTGGGCTCCTTCCTGACTTTCCGATGTGCTGGCATCGCTACCCATGCTGGATACTTGTCCCGACCGCTCCGGATCTCTTCAATGCGGCCGAAAGACTCCACCTGGCCCTGAACAACCGCGACTTCGCAGCTCCGAGTTGGATGCCCTGCGCGCGTGCAACCTCCTTGAGAGAGCAATCGTCGAAGTCGCATGCCTTCAATATGGATCGATACTTTGGGTGCAGTTTCAAGGCCTCGCGCCGCAACAGGCCGCGAAGTTCTCGATGCGAATACTCTTCTTCCGGATTCCGGCGCACATCTCGGAGGCTTCTCATGCTGAATCGAGCCTCCTCTCCTTCTTGCTCGTCGAAACAGAACCATCGAACGTGCTTTTCCCTCCTTTTATTGGAGAGCGCTGTGTTGATTGCGATTGAGCTCAACCAGGTCAGAAAGCGAGACTCCCCGCGGAACCTTTGAATGTTTCCGCATGCGCGCAACATCGTTTCCTGAACCAGGTCGTTGGCTTCATCTGCATTCGCGGTATAACGGCGAGCAAAGCAGTACAGCATCTTCTGGTGGCGGCCGAGCAGCTCACCCAGCGCACAGGACTCTCCGTTTTGGGCTGCGATGACGAGTTCTTCATCGCTACGCTGCCAACCGCCACCTTCTTTGGTCTGGAGCAAAGGTCCAGGACTCAATTCGCTCGAAAGCGCCAACTCCGGCTTGTCTGCCAACTGCATTGCATCCTCCATACGCGCCCGGAATCGGCGCCATCGTGATCGTCATGCAGAACAGATCGTCGCTGTTCCGCATGCTTCTTTTACCCTCGAACGTTGCTCAGCCCGGATCGTACATTCCTTCTGATTCCTGCTTTGCCCGCTACCAATGTTTCGATCATTCGCGCCAATTCCTCGACTGAGATTTCGCAGTTCGCTTTGTGATCGTAGAGAGGATCATCCAAATGATTTGCTCGCTCGCCGATCACAAGGATCACCGCCTCGGGCCAACGCCGGCGAATGTACTCAGCCGCGCAGCGCAATTCGCGCAGGGAAAAGGATTGGTGAAAGACGGCGACATCCACCGACACAGCTTCCGGAAGAGCACACAGATCCCACAAATTATTCACTCCCCAAAAACCGCTCTTTTGCCCTGTGGACAAGGCTTTACGGACTGCTAACCTCCACTCCTCGATACCAAGTGAGAGTACATTCATGGTCTTTCTCATATCGGGCGTTCCTGTTGTAACGGTGCTGCTCGATGTTGGGATAGAGCAATGAGGATGCCAAATCCGCGATAAATTATCCCTTTTGTTTTCAATATCGATTTCCACCCATGAAGCGCAGTGTCGAAAATGTCGTCGTCAGTTTCGAATCTGTCGCGACACTCTCGCTTGAGCGGTTGCTGAACGATGGCCTTTCAAGGTGCGCCGGCATCTTTCTGCAAATCAATGCAGCCCATTGCGAACTGGATGAATCGCATCTGTCTCTGGCGGCGTAAGTCATTGTGTTCGGGATTCATTAGGCAAGCATTAGGTGACGTTGTTCGCGCCTGCTCGTCGCGACATTGTTGCTGAATACACGGGCCGAGCAACGATGGCTTTGGAGTTTGGCACCTCTCTTGCTTGAGTCAGATCAGGGTAGCGCCCAGGGGTAGCAGCGAGAATTGGCAGCTCTGGTGAATCTCATGGGGTCTGCGCACTGGCAAGATCGGAAAACTGTTCAGCACTGCGATCGCCAGAGGAGTCGGCCGTTCTGAAGAAAGGTTGAGAGTCAGAAGGAGAGGAATTGAATATGCGTTCGCAAAGTCTGAGGTTGATCTGTTTGAGCCAGATGGTTATGGGCTTGGCCTTTGTTTCAGTGGGGTGTAAGAAGGTGCAGCCAATCAAACTGGATTGCAACGCCACTCCGCCCGCCATCTATCCGGGTGAACAGTTGACTGCAACCGCCGCTGCCAGTTCGATAAACGCGAAAAAGAACACCGACGTGATTTATAGCTGGTCAGGAGCTGGAGTCACAGGCAGTGGAAGCACGGCCGCGATAGTGACCGAAGCTTTGAATCCCGGCAACTACACGGTGAAAGCGGAAGTGAAGGAAGGCAGGAAGGGCAAGGAGGGATTGAAGCCTGGCGAAACGGCGGAGTGTTCGGCCAGCTTCACGGTGAAGGAATTTGAGCCGCCAACGGTAAGTTGCGTGGCGAACCCTTCGACGCTAAAACCCGGAGATTCCAGCACAATCACTTGCGCCGGCGTCAGCCCTCAGAACCGTCCTTTGACTTACGCCTACTCAGCTAAAGCAGGAACGATTAGCGATGTTGGCCCCACCGCAACCTTCTCGTCCGCCGGTGCGCCCACAGGAACGGTTGGGATCACATGTAATGTTGCGGACGACAAGAACCATACGGCGAACGCTGATACGAGCGTGACAATCGTGGAGCCGCCGCCGTCGCCGATCCCGCATGTGCAGGCGCTATGCAGCCTTTCGTTCGCAAGAGATACTAAGCGGCCAACGCGCGTCGACAATGAAGCCAAGGCCTGCCTGGATCAGATTGCCCTTGACCTGAAGCAGACCCCCGATGCCAGAATAGTCATCGCAGCTGACTCGAACGCGAAAGAGAAGCTGATCACTTCGAAACAGGAGAAAATTGCGGCCAGGCATAAACACTCCAAGGTCGAGTACTTTGACAAGCAGCGTGCGGTCAACGTCAAGGACTACCTGGTCAATGACCAGGGAATCGACGCCGGCCGCATCAGCGTGACCACCGGAACAGGGGATGACATGAATGTACAAGACTACCTGATACCTGCCGGAGCCACGTTTGCAGATGACGTACAGGGTACCATTGCGGTCGACGAGACCGATGTGAAGCCCGAGGGACGCAAGCCTCTGCCGGAGCGCCATCACAAAAGGGCAATCCCAAAGCAAGGGCAGTAGCTTGCCGGGG
>PMWR01000580.1 GCA_003166055.1 Acidobacteriaceae bacterium | reverse complement strand
CGGTGCAATTTTACGAATCTGCATTGCGGGCCGGGGAATTTCATTTCGGAAAACCCACATTTTTGTAAGTCGGCGCTGGCGGGGTATGGGGCGCAGGATTTTCTCGAATTGGTGGAGCGGTACGGGATTCACTGGCACGAGAAGACACTGGGACAGCTTTTTTGCGATGGGTCGGCGCGGGCGATTCTGGATATGCTGCTGGCGGAGTGCGAGCTGGGCAGTGTGGAGCTGGTGTTGAATGCGCGCGGGATTCAGGTAGAGGGCGCGGCGGGAGGCGGGTTCCGCGTGGAATGCTCGGCAGGCGAATTTGCGGCTGAGGCGCTGGTGGTGGCGACGGGGGGATTGTCGATTCCGAAGATTGGGGCAACAGGGTTGGGGTATGATCTGGCGCGGCAGTTTGGGCTGAGGATGGTTGAGCCGCGGCCGGCGCTGGTTCCGCTTTTGCTGGGTGGCGGTGAGATTGGATGGACGGAGCTGGCGGGTGTGGCGGCGGAGGTGGTGGCGTCGGCGGGTGGCGCGAAGTTCAGAGAGAAGATGCTGGTGACGCATCGGGGGGTGAGCGGGCCGGCGGTGTTGCAGGCGTCTTCTTATTGGCGTTTGGGGGATGAGTTTGTGCTGGATTTCGCGCCGGGTTTGGATTTGCTTGGGGCGCTGAAGGAGCCGAGGGCGCGGCGGGATTTGGCGGCGATGAAGTTGGCGCTGAGGGAGGTTTTGCCGCAGCGACTGGCGGGGTTTCTGGCGGAGGTTTGTGCGCCCGCGGGGTGGTCGAATGCCGCGCTGGAGGAGTGCGAGAGGAGGCTGCACCGGTTTGCGCTGCATCCGGTGGGCACGGAGGGGTTTGCAAAGGCGGAAGTGACGGCCGGGGGAGTGGATACCGATGGCTTGCAGGCGCGAACGATGGAGGCGCGGAAGATGCCGGGTCTGTTTTTCATTGGCGAGGCGGTGGATGTGACGGGGTGGCTGGGAGGGTTCAATTTCCAGTGGGCGTGGGCTTCGGGAGTGGCGGCGGGGAAGAATGCTTGAGGGAATAGGGAATAGGGACTGAGGGACTGAGGGACTAAGGGACTGAGGGACTAAGGGACTGAGGGACTAAGGGACTAAGGGACTGAGGGACTAAGGCACTGGGGAGTTCTTGGGGGGTGGGGGAGTTGCCATTCGTTTGACGAATTCGTAGAGGACTTCGGGGCCGGTGCCGGAGATGAATTGACCGGGGTGGGAGTTGGTTTTCATCCAGGCGAAGAGGAAGACGAGCGGAATCCAACCGCGGGTGTCGTGTTCGAGCTCGGCACCGATTTGGTTGAGGGTGGGAAAGAGCTTGACCGGGAGATGGACGGGGGCGACTTTGAGGGTACCTGGATCAAAACAGTTCGCGGGTGGCGAGCTGACCAGGTATTCGCGGCAGATGAGCGGGCGGATGGGGTGGATAGAGCAGGACTCATCGACCAGGAAGGGGCAGGGTACGCGCTGGTAGAGATAGTCGAGGCCCATGCGCTGGTTGAGCTCGGATTCATCGCGCCAGTCTTCCTTACTCATCTGGACGAGGCGATCGATGAGGCCGGCTGCGGAGAGTTTGAGCAGGGTCTGGTGGAAGCGTTCGGCGAGTTCCTGTTGAGTTGATTCGGGAAGGGAGCGAATCCAGAGGGCGAGGGCTTCGGCTTCGAAGATGCTGATGGGGACGAGTTGGCGGCAGCAGGCGCCGCAGCCGGCCTTGCAGGAGATGGGGTGTCCGACTTCGGCGGTTGCCGAGGCGACGGTGGCGATGAGCGAGTCGTCCAGTGCCTGGAGGACGGGGAGGATCTGGGTGAGATTGGTTTGGCCGGCGGGGACAACCGCGGTGACAGAGATCTGGCCTTCGCCGACGGTGAGGGTGAACTCGACCGGGACTGTGTCAATCTGGCTGGATTCAGGAGGGGCCGTTTCAGGATGCGTTGGGGGCTGCTCGTCCATAGACAAGGAATTGTAGCGGATGCGCGAGCGCGCGGCTGGGGTTAGGCAGCGTCTGACGAATCGGCCAAGATCTCGACAAACGCAGAAAAATGCCAGCAGGGGCTAAACAGGCTGCGGAAAAAGTCTGGTTTATGGTTGCATTTTTGGAAAATGGCGCAGGGGCTAAAGCCCCTCTCTCTCATTTTCAACAACTTGCGGCCCGACTGAAGTCAGGCCCTGATACAAAGCCTGTGAGAATTACGTTTTGGGGAGTTTTTCCGCAGCCTGTAAAGCCCACTCATATTTTGGGCCATTTTCGGCCTGACTGAAGTCATGCCCTGATACAAGGCCTGTCGCTGGGGACCCCGGCAAGTCATGCCCTGATACAAGGCCTGTCGATTTGGTATTCGCCAGACACTGCCTATTGCTGGGGCGCTGGTGCGGGGGCGGTTGCCGGAGGCTGCGCGGCGGGTGGAGCGCCGGGGCTTGCTGGAGGAGTTAAGACGAAGCCCTTGCGGATGAGGGCGAATCCCTGCTGGGGAAGTTCAGCCTGAAGGAGCTGGTTGTCGGGTCCGGAGAACAGGTCAGTGACGGCGCCGGAGATGGTGGCCTTGAGGTGATGGACGGTTACCGGCTTGCCGTCGATCGTGCCTTGTTCGTCGGCGTAGGTGGCGAGCTGGATGGGGGAGATGGAGCCGGCTCCTTTGGGGATGATGGCCCAGAGACCGGCGTTGTTGCGGGCTACGCCGAGGGCGAGCAGGGTGTCGAGGGCTCCTGGATCGAAGTCGGGCATGAATACGGCGGCGGCGTGTCTTGCCAGGCGGGTGGTGGTACTGTGGCCGTTCGCCGAGATGTTCAGGAGGAGTTGGGCGGCGTCTGGCGCGGCGGTGATGTTGACGGCCGAGCTGTTGACCGTGGCGCTTAACTGCACGTGTTTGAGGGCGTTGGCCGAGGTGAGCTGCTCGGATTTGGAGAGGTCGTAGTTGAGCCCCTGCATGGCGACTTTAATCACTGTGGTGGTGTCGTAGCCATTGGGGTTGGGGGTGAAGGTGACGGTGGCGGCGCCGACGGAGTGGCCGTGCTGCGCGATGATGAAGCTGCCGGACTGGGCGGAGGCGATTGCCGGTGGAACGAGGGCGAGAGCTGTCAACAGCGGAAGGCATCTGAGTTTGAGCATGAACGTCTTCATATCACCTAATTAGACACCGGCGGACGGGTAAGAGTTGCGAAAGGCAGTGTACAGTGCTGTTGACAGATGGCTTGGCCTGCCTGGTGGCCGATCGCGATTCCGGCTCACGAGGTGGTTACCCCCCGCCCCCCATTCCTGAAAATAACTGTCGTCTCTTCATTGGGTTACGAGGTGCATGCGGCTGCATCTGTTCATTANNGTCCCTTTGCAGGACACTGAAATGATTATGCGCCAAGGGCGGGAAATAATCGGCAAAACCGAGGGGACTTTTCTCGGACGATTCACGACGTCCCTTCAGGAACCCCAGAGAGCGCCGACAAAGCCCTGAGTTCATTCCAAATTCCCGAAAAGCGTACCTCAGGGACAAACAGGCTGCGGAAAAGGGCCTGATTTCTGGCGAAATCCGGAAAAGGCATACCTCAAGGGCTGAAGCCCTTATTGATTCGATTGGCTTTATGCCGGGGATAAGCCCCGGGCCTACCGCCCGTACGAGTTTCTCCGCGGCCTGTAGAGCCAGGGCTTTTTTTTGTGGCGCTTACGGCACGGCTGAAGTCGTGCCCTCTTGCACATCCAAGTCCGTTTGGAGTTTTTCCGCAGGCTGTAAGGCCCGAGTCATTTCATAGGCCTTATCGGCATGACTGAAGTCAAGTCCTAGGAAAAATGTTCCCAGCCCTGTGGTTCCAGGGTCTCGCGGCCTTGCGGAGTGATCAGCGTGACGTCGGGGCGATTGCGCTTTTTTGCAACAACGCGGCCGATTCTTGTGGTCGGAACGGCGGCGATTTTTCCTGGAACGCGAACGTCCGGCGGCGCGGTGAACAGGAGTTCATAGTCTTCTCCTCCGTGAAGCGCCTGCTGCAGCGTTGCGCCGCTGTGGATGGGCAGTCGCGCGGCATCGACTTCCGCAGCTACGCCGGATTCCTGGCAGAGATGGGCCAGGTCGGTGGAGAGACCATCGCTGAGGTCGATGGCGGCGGAGGCCAGCGATCGCCGTTGCAGCCACAGACCCTGCGGAACGCGTGGCTGCGGGTAGAGATGCGGCGCCAGCAGCGGGGCGAGTTCTCTGGAGATGCGTGGAGGCCGCGAACGGAGAGAATCCGCGGCAGCCGGCTGAGCCAGGTGCGCCAACTGGGCCAGGCGCGCGAGTCCTGCCGACGCGCCCCCAAGGGCCCCGGTAACGTAGAGCAGGTCGCCCGGCCGGGCGCCGGAGCGCAGCAGAGCCTTGCCGCGAGGAACCGCGCCGATCAGGACGATATCAGCTAGAGCGACGGGCGACTCGGAGAGATCGCCCCCGGCGAGCGGGGTCTTGTGGGCAGCGGCAAGCGTGAGCAGTCCGTTGAGAAATGCGTCTATCCAAGGTTGGAGCTGAAGGTCCTTGTTTCCGCGAGCTTTTGAGCGGCCAGAGAAATGGGCAAGATCGCGTGGCAAACCCAGAGAGAGAAAGGCCGCAATGGGGCGAGCGCCCATGGCGGCGAGGTCACTGAGTCCCCGCGCAAGAGCCCGATGTCCAATGGATTCAGGCGAGTGCCAATCAAGCCGGAAGTGGCGTCCCGCAATCGAGAGGTCGGTGGTGACGGCAATTTCTTCACCGGGGCGTGGGCGGAGCAGGGCGCAGTCGTCGCCGATGCCGAGACGGAGGGCGCTTCCGCCGGTAAGGGCGGCGCGGGCGCGAATGCGGCGAATCAGGTCGAGCTCTCCGCGCGGGTTTGCGCTTTCGGAATCGGGTCGCCTTCGCTGCATCTCTTGAGAATAGGGCAATGGAATAGGACAGTGGGCCGGAATCAGAGATCCGGGGTCAGGGATCAGAGATCACGAGTCAGGAGGGCGTTTGCTTGTTCGCTGTGGAGATTTGCACCGAAACACGAACATGTTGGTCTTTTCGGAACAGAAAAGGGAAATTCTTGTGGATTTCGTTGACCTGCTGCTGGACAGTTTGTTAGCCTTGTGGGACACGTCCCAGCCAAGTTGTGCCGGACACCTGTTGAATTGTGGGCTGAAAAGCCCTTATGCCTTGCGCTTTTATGAGTACACGGCGAATTGCGGCCCTGCCCGTTGCAGGGATGAGAGGCAAGCATGCTGCGCAAACGCTATTACATTGTTTTTGTAGCCAGGGATGAAGACGGGCGGATACGAAAGATCCCCCTGCCTCTGCGCTACGCGTACGGATTTGTTGCCGCCGCGCTAGTGGGTGCGTTCACCATTGTCGGCCTGGCCGGCTCATATACAAGGATGTTGCTGAAGACGGAAAGTTTCAACCAGGTGCGCCAGGAACGGGAGAATCTGCGCAAGGGCTACAAGCAGATGGCCCAGATTGCGCATGATCGCGATGTCCAGGTAGCTTCGCTGGGCGCATTGGCAAGCGAAGTGACCGCGCTCTACGGTTTGAAGCAAAGCCGGCTCGCCTCCGCCGCCCCCAAGGCCGCAGCCAGCGCCGCACTGGCGCCCACGCCCGCGAGCATTGCCCTGACAGACGACCTCAACCAGCAGCAGCTCAAGCAATCCATCGACCAGTTGTATGCTTTGCGGACCCAGGCGCTCTCCGGCCAGGTTTCGCGCGCGCTCGAAGGCGGCCTTACGCCCAACTTTGGGGGCGACTGGACCGTCTTTGCCGATGCGCCATCCATCTGGCCGGTTGAGGGCCGCGTCGGTTCCAGCTTTGGCGAGCGGGAAGATCCGTTCAACGGAGAAGGCAAGTTCCACTCCGGCATCGATATTGAAGCGCCCTACGGGACACCGGTGCGCGCGGCCGCGGATGGGGAAGCGACCGGCGAGTCGATGGGTGCGGGCTACGGCAAACAGGTTGTGCTGAATCATGGCCACGACCTGCTTACGGTTTACGGCCATCTTTCCGCGATCGCGGTGTTGCCGGGCCAGCACGTTACGCGAGGCCAGGTGATCGGGTACGTGGGCCAGTCGGGGCACGCTACCGGTCCGCATCTGCACTACGAGGTTCGCGTGCACAATGTCCCGGTGAATCCTCACAAGTATCTGCGAACCACCTATGAGCTGGTTGCCAATCTCGATGAAAGTCCGGCGCCTGTCGAAAAGAAGTAGAGCGGAGTTTTTTGAATTGCAAAGCGGCTCCCAAATCGGGAGCCGTTTTTGTTTGGTGCGCGGGACGTTGCTTTCGGCCTATGGGCTGGCGGTAGTATCGTAGAGCCGTTGCAGCTTTTGCCTTGGAGTTACGTCTATGCGCCTTCTTGCCGGTTGTCTTGCCGTTCTACTCTCGGTGGTTTTTCCCGCTCTTGCACAGGATCGTGCCGCGGACCAAAAGATCGCCTTCGCGCGCGCGCAGCACCTGAAGCGCGGCATCAATGTATCGCATTGGTTTTCGCAGTCGCCCAACGACTACTCCACTCACCACACCGACACCTACACCGACGCGGACGACATTGCGCTGATGGCAAAGATGGGCTTCGACAACGTGCGCCTGAGCATCGACGCCGTGCCGCTTGAGCAGGGAAGAGGAGGCCTCAACGCGGACTTTATTGCGCGGCTCGACAAGGCCGTGGACACCATGCTCGCCGATGGCTTGGCGGTAACCATCGACTTGCATCCCGAGGACTCCTATAAGCAGCAACTGCGCACCGGCAACGAGAGCGTGGACCGGCTCACGCTGCTGTGGCGGCGCCTGGCTGCGCACTTTGCCACACGCGACCCCGACCGCGTGTTCTTCGAGATTCTGAACGAGCCGGAGGTCAACGACGCTTACCGCTGGGCGGGAATCCAGGCGCGCGTGGCGGCGGCCATCCGCGAGGTTGCGCCGCGCAACACCATCATTGCCACGGGACCGAACTACTCCGACATTGTGGATCTGCTGACGCAGCATCCGCTCCCCGACGGCAACGTGATCTATAACTTCCATTTCTACGACCCGCACGAGTTTACGCACCAGGGCGCGGGCTGGGGCACATCCTGGTGGATTTATGCGCATAACATCCCGTATCCGGCGACGGAAAGCTCGATGGCGGAGTTAGTCAGGGAAGTCCCCGACCCGGCCGACCGCTATCAACTGGAGCGGTATTGGCTGGATCACTGGGATGCGCACCGGATTCAACTCACCATCGACGAGGGTGCGGCGTGGGGAAGGGCGAACGGCGTGCCGTTGATCTGCAATGAATTTGGGGTTTTTCGCGATCATTCCGACCCGGCCTCGCGCAATGCGTGGATTCACGACGTGCGGACGGCGCTGGAGGCGGATGGAATTGGATGGGCGATGTGGGACTATCGCGGCAACTTCGGCGTGGTGATCAAGCAGGGCAGCGAGCCGGCGAAGCCCGACCCGGCGACTGTGACGGCGCTGGGGCTGAGCAATTAAGAGCGGAGTTGGCCCCGCTTTGCGGGTGTTCGCGGAGTTAGCGGGGTTGGCTCGGAATGTCTGCTCTAAGAGGTAACACGAGCAAGAGCCAGGACACACGGAAAGCGGAAGCTCGCGTGTCCCCAGGTCATCAGTCAGTCGGCCGGATTTTCATTCCGGTGTTCTTCTCCATGATGTCGTACCAGGTGTTGTCGTCGGCCAGGGCGTGCACGGCGATGTAGTCCTCATCGGGGGTGGCGGCGCGCCCGGCGAGTGTCGCCGCCGCTTCGGGGCCAACCGGGTGGCGCAGTTGCCAGGTGCCGCTCTCGATGATGTTCTGGATGGTCTCGGCAACCAGCAGCGGGGGCGTGGGGTTGCGGAGGATCGCGGCAAAGTAGTTTGCCATGCGGCGCTGGCCTGGATAAAAGGTCGGAGCCGTAGGAGGCTCGATTTCATTGGCCATTTGGGTGTCGATTACACCCGGCTCAACGATCGCGACATGCACATCGAACAGCTTCATCTCCTGTGCCAGCGACTCGCTTAGCGCTTCGAGAGCAAACTTGGTGGCCGCATAGGCGCCAAGCGGCGATGTCGAAAGCTTGCCGGCGACTGAAGTCACATTGATGATGACGCCGCTGCGACGTTGGCGCATCTGGGGAATCACTTCCTTGATGCAACGCAGCGCGCCGAAGTAGTTGGTTTCCATGACCGCGCGGAAGTCGGCCAGGGGCAGCTCTTCAGTGGATCCGACGCGCGCGATGCCCGCGTTATTCACCAGCACATCGATCTCGCCGGCCTCGGCGGCGATGGCGGCAAAGCCCGCGGTAACGGATTCGTCCGAGTCGACATCCATTGCCGAGACGTGAATGGGCAGACCCTCTTTAGCGGCTGTCTCGGCCAGCTCCGGCGCGCGACCGGGGTTGCGCATGGTGGCGTAAACCGTGTGCCCGGCGCGCGCCAGTGTAAGAGCGGTGATCAGGCCGATGCCTTTGCTGGTGCCCGTGACAACAATCTTCGCCATAGTTCGATCTCCTTTGGGGGAACGGGGAAGTTGGAGTCTACATCATCGGGCGCGGCTCAGGGAATGCGCGGCTAACTCTGCCAGCTCGGCTTCTTCACTGCGCCGTATCTTTCTGCGAATCCTGCGCCATGCCGGCCAGTTGCGCGGGCGTAATGGTGGCTGTGACCACGACCCGGTTGTGGTGCTGCGTGACGGCAGCGGTCTTCAATAATTCCTGGAGCCCGTTGTTGGCGGTATTCCGGGCCAGCGGAGCGGAGAGCGCGCGGGCCAGCGTCACCAGCGTGGCCAGGGAGGCAGCCTGCGAGGTTGCCGTCTGCTCAGTGGGCGCAATCTCCTCGACCTTCACGTTGAGCGAACCGGCCAGCGGCAGGGACGGCGTCACACTGGCCACAATGATGGAGTCGTCCTGAAGCGGCAGCGCCAGCCCGAAGATGTGAATAGCGCCGCTCTCAGAGAANNGGTAGTGCTGCTGTAGCAGCGTAGAGCCCGGAAGGGGCAGCCCCGCGGTGCGATGCCGGTCGAGCATGGAGTGGATCTGCTCCGTCGTGGGCGTGTTGGAGATGGCCAGCATGTCATAGCCGATTTGCGCTACGCGGACGCTGCGTCCATCCGACGGCACGGTATAGATGGTGTGGCCGGCGTAGGATTCGCGCGAGGTGGCGTGGGCCTCAAGCCAGGTGTTGAGGCGATTGCCGGTCAGCTTGCCCACCAGCACCATGGAGTAGGCGACAGGACCGTTGGGCCCGCTGGGGTCGGGCATGCGGTGCAGCGCAATGGCCACCTGGTCCAGGTCGTGCTCCCAATCGATGCCCGTGGCGTCAACGAACTTCTGATAATCGGGCGCGCGCTGAGGCGGCTTCAGGTCCTTGTGNNGCCTCCGGCGGAGCTTTGGAGCGCAGGAAGACGGCCACGGCCAGAAGGAGCAGGACCGCGGCCAGTATCCAGAGCGTTCTGCGGGTGCGTCGGTGCATGAGTACCGTCAGGATTAACGGTATCACTCCTGACAGAACGAATATGATCGGTTCGGCACTCCGCGCATTACTGGATTGGCGGGGTCTGCTCCAGTTCAGCGCTGAGATGAATCGATCCGCCGGTCACATTGAGCGTCTTCGTCCAGTCCGCGAAGCCCTTCTTCTTGACGGCGATCTTGTGGTTTCCCGGAGCTACAGTTAGGGTCGAGGGCGTGCTGCCGACGAAGGCGCCATCGATTTCGATATCTGCGCCGGGTGGGGTTGAGTCAACCGCGACGGAGGCTTGAGGGGTAAGCGTAGAAACAGCTTGAGCTTCGGTTGATGGTCGATTCTCGGGCTGCGGGGCGACTGAGGGGCCGGCTGCTTGTGGAAGTTTCCTTACTTCCTTGACAATTTCGGCTGAGTGCTCCTTTCCGTCATCGTCGAGTATGTGGAGCTTTCTACCTTCAACGTAGTACTTTACAGTCTCGTTCACAGCTACATGCGCGCCCTTTGACCAACGCCACCAAAGCCGCTCAGATGTGATGTAAACGGTATCACTTCCCTCGACGACGAGGTTGTCGTAAACCCTGTATACCGGTCTAGAAAAGCCAGAAGTAGAGGTCGTGCTAGTTCCTGAATAGGTGCCGCTTGCTTGTGTGTTTGTCGAGTCACCGATAGATGTGCTGTTTGCGCTTCCATTCCAATTGCCGCTCTCTGATGTTTGCGAGGACGAATCGTGAAGCGTCCCAACGTAATACCGCGCGCGATTTTCGTCAAGAATCTTACCCACGTTCCACTGGTGGTCCTGTTTCTTGGCCAAAGCAGCGGGGACCGTAGCGCTCAGTAAGGTAAGGAAAAGCAAAATTGATCGGCGCATGCCGTTCCTCCAAGCCAGACAGGTCAGCGAACCAGTTCCAGAATTTGCTTTACTTCGTCGGTTCCTGCTCCAATTCAGCGCTCAAGTGAACTGATCCACCCGTTACGTTGAGCGTCTTCGTCCAGTCCGCGAAGCCTTTCTTCTTGACGGTGATCTTGTGACTGCCGGGGGCGACGGGTACCGTGGAAGGCGTATTGCCGACAAAAGCGTCATCGATCTCGATGTCCGCACCGGGCGGGGTTGAGTCGATGGCAAGGGAGGCCTGGGCCGCGGCAGGCGGGGCGGCAGGCGCGGGAATCGCTGCCATCGGAGCCACTCCGAACTTGCTCATGTCCAAATGCATATCCCCTTCAACGAAAGCGGTAATCTCCGTGCCCTGAGGGAGGCTGATGTCCTTGCCGTGAATGAAGAGGAAGAGCGGCGCAGCGGGGAAGAAGACGATTGACGTGGCCACAATCGCCCCAGTCATTGCGCCGACGTGACCGCCTCCCTTGGAGTCTTTCACGGCGCGAAGTGCGACTTTCTCCTGATCCTTCAGCCGCGCATAACTGATCGCGATGTTGAGCTTGCCGGCGCGACCCATGCTCTTCTTGTGGTCGGCCTCAGTCACGGTCGCAATCGCAGTTGCTCCCTTGGGCAGCACAACGACGTTGTCGACACTGATGTCCTCTACCACTTCGAAGGGGACCTCCTGGCCGACTTTTGCGTCGGCAGAGGAAATTGTCTCACTGAGCCGCAGCTTTACGGGTGTGCCGTCCGGCAGAGTGTGCGGAGGGGGCGGACCGGATGGTGCTGCCTGCGGCGGCGTTGCTGGTGTCTGAGCGGTGGGAGTTGGCTGTTGAGCTAACAAAAGCGGGCAAATTGCCAGAAGTAAAACTGCGGGAATAGGACTGCGCATAACTCTTCTCCTAACTTTTCATGACAGCGAAAAGATCAGCGGGGAGGCATCTGAATGATCTACCCGAGGGGTTCTTTGCGCAAGGAGAATCGTTTTAGCGCAGAGCTTGACGCTCAGGCTTGAGGCGCTGCGGGTGGAGGGACTGCGGTGGCCGGAACTGGGTCGGCTGGGGCCGGATTCAGCGGCAGTCTTTCGCGTGCCGGGTCCGCTGGGAGCGGGGCCGCGTCCGTTGTTTCCTGGTCTCCGATGTCGAAGACCGGCGTGCCCCTGGGCAGCTTGAGACGGCCATCCGCCAGGTAGGCTACAACGATTCCGCCGGTCACTTCGGGCGCCAGAACGGTCAACGGGATCAGGTACTTCTTGCTCTTCACCAGCGACTCGGTCACGCCGTCGACGGAATGGCTGCGGGGCATGGAGCCGGGAACCTGTGGAATGACAAACGCAGTCATGTGGACTTCAGGGTGCTTTGTGCTGTAGGCCACCAGCGAACGCGCAACCTGCTTGGGGGTCATCAGGCCGGCGTCGGCAATGAAGTTGCGGTGAATCGCGTGCGGCAGATAAGTGTCGAGCACGACGCGGGAGAAGTCGGCGCAATTGTGGAAGAACAGGTTGAAGTGCCCCTTGTTCCTGCGGTCGTTGAAGAGCGCGATGAAGGTCTGGTCCTGCTCCGCCGTGCTGTCAACCTGGAAGCCGTGGATCTTGCGGTCGAACGACGCGCCGACCAGCTCGGTCCATTCGCCTTTGGGAGGGCCGCCTTTGGGATTGTCGGGAGCCAGTTCACGCAAATGCGCGCGGCGATATGCGTTGCGCAGAGCGGCGGCCTGCACCTTATCCACGGTGGCGGGAATATCGCTTGCCGAATCAACGGCGTAAAGATACGGAATGAGGGGGATGGCTATCCAGTCGTAGCCGTCGATTTTGTGATAGCGGCTGATAACTACGCCAAACTCACCGTCGTGGCATGGGCGCAGCACCGTGGGGGAGTCGGCGCAGACGTGGTTGAGATAAACGGCTGCGTGGCCGGTGGGATTCATGGCGCCGAACGCGCCGTAGGGCTCTTCCATGAGCAGGGCGGCCGAGGCCTGGGCGCGGTGGGACGTTGCCAGCAGGAAGAAGGCGGCAAGAACGAAGGGAAGAAGGTTTTTTCTATAGGTGCAGGCAATTCGTGCGCTTTCGGCCATGCCTTCTTGGATGCTGGGGCCATGGAGATGGTCCCAGGGCCCTCCCAAAAACTTCCATCGACGCGCCGATAGTAGCCGCTTTCAGGACGCCCTTGTTTGTGCCTTTGTTTGTGCGTTTGTTTGCTCGGGGGGCGGGGGTGTGCTAACCTTGATTTCTATGCCGTTGAGTGTGCTAAGCAGGAGTGTGTCCGCACACCCAAGCGGTATGGTTTTCAGGATTCCGGGTTGGTTTCCGGAGTGGGAAATCGGTTCCACAATCGAGTGCCCTTGCTGGCGTTGAGCAAGGTGCCTTTTACTTTCACCCCATCGACGAGAATCTGTCGCTGGGGACCCCGAAGGAAAAAGGCACTCAAGTGCAGCGGCTTCGAGGGAGGGTAATTGTGAAACCGATTGAGGGCTGGCGTAGCTCAGCTGGT
>PMWR01000254.1 GCA_003166055.1 Acidobacteriaceae bacterium | reverse complement strand
ATCTGGCTGGATGGCGTGCCGATTCACAACCTGGTTGAATCGGAACTGGCCGCGGTGCGTGGAAAGAAGATCGGATTTGTGTTTCAGTCGTACCAATTGATCCAGACACTGACGGCTCTTGAAAATGTTCTGCTTCCTTACGAACTGAATGTGGAAGGGAGCGGGTTGAAGCAGGCGCGCCGATTGCTGGACGAGGTGGGCTTGAAGGAGCGCGTGGATCATTATCCGGTGCAGCTTTCGGGTGGTGAGCAGCAGCGAGTGGCGCTGGCGCGTGCGTTTGTGGTGGAACCGCCGATTGTGATGGCGGATGAGCCGACGGGAAATCTCGACTCGACCAATGGAAAGCTGGTGCTGGACCTGCTGCTGGAGCGGAATAAGAGGGCCGGGACGACGCTGGTGCTGGTGACGCACGATCCCGAAGTGGCGAGCAGGGCGGACAGAAAGATAGTGCTGCGCGATGGGCTGATTGTGGAAGACACTTTGCCCTATACGCCTGTTGCGGAGGTGACTGCTTGATCGTCGATAAGCAAGGCCCTCTCTCCGGGGCTAAAGCCCTAGTCAATTCAGCGGCCGTTTCGGCACGACTCAAGCCACCCCAGCGACGAAGACCTGTCGCTGGGGACCCCGGGAAGTCGTGCCCTTTCGCACATCTACGCCTGCCTGGAGTTTTTGAGATGGCTGGGTGCAGCACCAGGGTGAAACATGGCTAAGCGGGCGTTGAGCTGGAAACGGGCGGGAGCGATTGGCTGGCGGGATCTGAAGGCGGCTCCGGGCAAATTCGGATTTGTGGTGCTGTCCGTTGCCGTTGGAGTGGCGGCGCTGGTGGGCGTGCGCGGGTTCAGCGATAGCTTCAAAAATACTTTGAGCACTGAAGCAAGATCGTTGATGGCGGGCGACCTGAGCGCGCGCATTTTTCGCCTTCCCACCGACGACGAAAGGGGCAAGCTCGCGGCGATTGAGAAACAGAACGCGGGGCAAAAGGGAGCGGGGGAGATTCAGTCGACATGGGTGACGGAGACGATATCGATGGCTTCCGTGCCGCCCGATCCGGTGCCGCTGCTGGTTTCGCTGAAGGCTGTCGATCCGAGCGAGTATCCCTATTATGGAACGGCGGAGTTGGAGCCGGCGATGAGCTTGCAGCGGGCTCTGGAGGGCGACTCGGCAGTGGTGGCGGAGGAATTCCTGATCCGCCTGAATGCGCATGTGGGACAGACGCTGCGGCTGGGCGGCAGAACATTCAAGATTGCGGCAGTTTTGGAGCAGGAGCCGGACCGCATGAGCGCGGGCGCTGGATTTGGGCCGCGAGTGATGATTTCGCAGGCGGCGCTTGACCGGACGGGGCTGATTGCGCCGGGGAGCCGCGCGACCGAGCGGCTGCTGATGAAGCTGCCGGCGCAGGTCGATCCCGTGGCGCTGCGCAAGCAGGTGGAAGAGGCGCTGCCGGATGCGCAGGTGATGGACTTTCGCGAAGGGAATCCGGGGCTGACGCAGGGGCTGGATAATGCGACGGCGATCCTGAGCCTGATCTGCCTGGTAGCGATGGTGCTGGGGGCGATTGGCGTGGCGATGGCCATGCATGCGCATCTGGAACAGCGTATGGATATGCTGGCGATTTTGAAGGCGGTGGGGGCGCGATCTAGCGACCTGCTGCGGATCTTTCTGCTGCAAACGCTGGGGCTCGGACTGGCTGGCGGGCTGTTGGGAGTTGCGGCGGGAGTGGGCGTGATGGCCGCGCTGCCGGCGGTGTTTGGCAAGCTGCTTCCGGTGCATGCGGCGCTTGCGTTTCCATGGAGGTCGATTGCCGCGGGGATTGGGACTGGGCTGCTGACGACGCTACTGTTCTGCTTGCCGCCGCTGCTGGATGTGCGCGCAGTGCGGCCGGTGCTGGTGCTGCGGCGGCTGGTGGAGCAGGGGCCGGAGGGCATTGGCGGCTGGTTTGCACGCTGGTGGGCGCGACGGCTGCAACTGGGGATTTCAGTGATTGTGGTGGCGGCGTTGGGCGGGATTGCCTGGGCGCTGTCGGACTCGGCCAAGGTGGGCATTTGGTTTGCAGTGCTGTTCGCGATTGCGCTGCTGGTTCTGCTGGTAATGGCGGCGGTGGCGCTCAGGACGGTGCGCTTCCTGCTGAATCGCGTGCGGCTGCGGCTGCCTTCGTTTCTGCGGCATGGGCTGGCGAATCTTTATCGGCCGGGCAACCAGTCGGCCGCGGTGCTGGCGGCGCTGGGAACGGGCGTGATGCTGATCCTGGCGGTCTACCTGATGCAGGCGTCGATGTTGCGTGAGATCCGCGAGACTGCCTCGCCGAAGCTGCCCAATATCTTTCTGGTGGATATGACGACGGACGAGATCGCCGGCGTAAAGGATCTCTTTCAGCATCAGGCATGGGGAAACGCGACAGGCGCGAGCCCGGCGCTGGATTTGATGCCAATGGTGACGGTGCGTTTTGTTTCACTGAACGGCAAGACGCTGGAGCAACTCAAGGACCAGCATTTTCCGCGGCGCATGTTGGAGAGTGCAAGAGTGAGTTGGGCAGATACGGCTCCGGACGGCGACAAGGTGACGCAGGGTAAGTGGTGGAGCGATGCGGGCGCAGCGGAGATGGCCGTTGGCGAGGGCACGGCGCAACGGCTGCACCTGGGCGTGGGTTCGGCGGTGCAGATGGAAATCGGCGGAGTAGTGCGAACACTCAAGGTTGCGGCGATCTATCGAGCGGATGGGCAGCACCTGGGGGTGCAGGTTCAGTTTGTGCTGCCTTCAGGAGAGCTCAAAGACGAGCCGGCGACGTGGTTTGGAGGGGCGCACATCGATCCGAAGCAGGTGGCTTCGATGGAGCGTGCGCTGTTCCAGGCTTATCCGACAATCACGGTGATCAACCTTGCCGATGTGCTGGTGCGGATTGAGAGCGTGGTGGATCAGATCACATTTGTGGTGCGGTTTCTGGCGGGGTTCTCGATTTTTGCCGGGCTGATGATTTTGGCTTCGAGTATCGCCAGCACGCGCTTCAGGCGGATGCGGGAAGCGGTGGTTCTGAAGACGCTGGGGGCAACGCGGATGCGGATTGTGCGGACATTCAGCGTGGAGTTCAGCGTGCTGGGCCTGCTGGCAGGATCGGTGGGCGTGGTGTTTGCGAATTTGCTGACGCGCGTGCTGCTGCACAAGCTTGAGGTGCCGTTTCACATTGAATGGACCGCGACGCTGGTTGCGCTGGTGGGGACGGCGGTGCTGGCTACGGCGACGGGGTGGATCGCGAGCTACCGGATACTTGGATTACGGCCGCTGGAAGTGTTGCGTGAGGAGTAGAAAAGCAGGGAACAGGGAATAGGGAACAGGGAATAGGGAATAGAGAATAGGAGAGAGCTAGTGATACATTTCCCATGTTTCCCGGCCCTCTTTCACCATCCCTAGAAATCTCCGCGCCAGCTCACGGATCCGGTTTTCCTGGCGAAGATGCAGAGCCTCGGGCGGAAGGAGCTCCGCACCAATTCCGATCGCAGTCGCACCGACGGCAATAAAATCAAGGGCGGTTAACTGGTTTACGCCGCCGGTGGCGATGAGAGGAATTTGCGGCAGCGGAACCTTGAGCGCACGGATGTATTGAACGCCGCCGATAGGGGCGGTTGGAAATATCTTCACGAAATCCGAACCAGCTTTCCACGCTGCGATGACTTCGGTCGGCGTTAATGCTCCGGGGAACACGACGACGTTCGCTTTTCTTGCATACGCCACCACTTCAGGAACAAATCCGGGGCTGGTCAAAAACCTGGCGCCGGCTTCAATGCATCGCCGCGCCAGGTCTTCGTCCAACACAGTGCCGGCCCCTACGGCCATATCCGGATAGCGATGTGCCACGTCGCTGATGACTTCAAGCGCTCCGGGCACGGTCATGGTGATCTCGATGATCGGAATCCCCGCCGCATACACCGTCTCCGCTGCGAATAGCGCGAGTTCAGGCGCATTCACACGCGCGGAAGGCAGAATGCCAATCTCATGAATGCAGGCATTCACAGCGTGTTTTCTCATTGACTGAACCTCGCGGGGTCTCAAGCGAAGATAGGTTGCAACCTAGACTTCAAAGGACGCCTCCATTTCAGGGAGCTTGTCGTCTTCTCGCGCGAACCACACGTACAAAGTAGGTAGCAGGAAGATGCCAATGACCAGATTGGCCAGAAGGCCGCCGACAATGACGATGGCGAAGGGCCGCTGGGAATCGGAGCCGATGGCGTGTGAAAGAGCGGCAGGCAGCAGCCCCAATGTGGCTACCAGCATGGTCATCATGATGGGACGGAGACGCAATACCGCGCCCTGAACAGCAGCCTCTTCAACTGTGTAGCCGCTGGCGCGCAATTGATTGATGAACTCGATCATGATGACGCCGGCTTGAACGGAAACGCCAAACAGAGCGAGGAATCCGACTGCCGAAGAGACGGAAAAGTTGGTATGGGTGAGGAACAGCGCGAGCGGCCCGCCGATGGAGGCCATGATGACGCTGACGAGAATGAGCATGGCCCATTTGTAAGAGCGGAACATGGTGTAAAGGATGAGAAAGATGGCCATCATGGTGACCGGAACAACCACGGCCATGCGTTTGTTGGCGCGCTTCTGGCTCTCGTATTCGCCGGCCCACTCGGTGTGATAGCCGGGGGGGAGCTTTACATTGCGCTCGACCCTGGCAAGAGCCTCTTCGACGGTTGAGCCGAGGTCGCGTCCACGCACTGAGTATTTGATGGCGATGTAGCGCTGTCCCGCCTCGCGATAGATCTCCTCGGCCCCGTCGTCGGTTGATATTTTTGTCAATTGGGCCAGGGAGACGCGTTCCCCCGAGGGCGCGAGCAGGCGTACATTTTCGATTGCCTCCTGCGTATCGCGATACCGCTTTTGATAGCGGAGAGTGACGTCGAAGCGAGCTTCACCCTGCTGCAATTGAGTTACGGCGTTGGCGCCGATGGCGGTTTGCACGGCGTCCTGCACGTCGGCAACATTGATGCCCCAACGCGCTGCCGCAGCCCGGTCGACTGAAAGATTGAGATTAGGTTGGCCGATGATTCGGAAGATGCCTAAGTCCTCGATGCCCTTGACGGTCTGCATCTGAGTCTGAATCTCTTCGGCCTTCTTTTCGAGGGTGCGCAGGTCGTCGCCGTAGAGCTTAACGGCCAGCTCTCCTTTCACCCCTGAGACTGCCTCTTCCATGTTGTCGGAGATGGGTTGGGAGTAGTTCCAAAGAACGCCGGGGAACTTCGAGAGCTCCTTGTCCATGGCGGCGATCAGCTCCTCCTTATTGCGGTGGAAGACGGGACGCCATTCTTCTTTGCGCTTGAGGTCGACGAAGTATTCGGTGTTGAAGAATCCGGCGGTATCGGTGCCGTCGTCGGGTCGTCCGGTCTGGCTGACGACTTGCGTTACCTCAGGGAAGGAGGCCATAACCAGGCGTGCCTTGTTCATGAAGTCGATGCTGGCGGTAGGACCCTCGCTGGGAGGCAGAGTTCCGCGAACCCAGATTGAGCCCTCATCCAGGTGGGGCAGGAACTCCGAGCCGATGGGTCCGCCGAAGGCAAGGTAAATGGCCAGCGCAAACAATACGGTAGCGATGGCGAGCGTGGTGCGGCGGTGCTCAATGGCCGCGCGGACCCCCGCGCGGTAGCGGACCGTCAGCCAATTCATGATTGGGTTTTCCCACTCCTTGGCGCCCTTGCGGAACAAAAGACTAGCCATCACCGGGGTGAGGAGGATAGCGAAGACCAGTGCGCCGATGAGGGCAAAGGTGACGGTCCAGGCCATTGGTTTGAAGAGGCGGCCCTCGACGGCCTGGAGGGTGAAGATTGGGAGGTAGGACGTGATAATGATGCCGCGGGCAAAGAGAACGGGGCGCTGGACCTCGATCGACGCGATGCGGATTTTCTGTAGAGGGGTATGGGTGTTGTCTTTGTTGGCGAGGTGGCGGACCATGTTTTCGATCATGACCACGGAGCCGTCGACCAACATGCCGAAGTCCAACGCGCCAAGAGAAAGTAGATTGGCGGGAATGTGGCTAACGTCGAGGCAGATGGAGGCAAACATGAGAGCGAAGGGAATGGTGAGTGTAACAATGATTGCTCCGCGCACGTTGCCCAGGAAGAGGAAGAGAATGATCGCCACCAGGATCATGCCTTCGGTCAGGTTATGCTCAACGGTTTCCACCGTGTAAGCCACCAGTTTTGAGCGGTCAAGAAATGGCACAATTGCGACGCCCTTGGGCAGGATGTGTTCATTGAGCCTCTTGACTTCCTGGTGGATGCCTTCGAGGACCGGATCGGAATCGGAGCCTTTCTGCAGAAGCACGATTCCTTCGACCGTGTCTGGATTGTCGACGATTGAGCCGTCAGGCCGATGAGTTGCTTTGCCGATTTGGCCGAGGCGGATTTTGGGACCCTGTTCGACAGTGGCGATGTCCTTGATCTTAACTGCCGCGCCGTTGGAGTTCTTGACAACGGTGTTCTCGATGTCCTGCACGTCGGTGAAGAGGCCTACGGACTGCACATTGATCTGTTGTGAGCCCTGCTCGATGAAACTGCCCCCTCCGTTTGTGTTGTTGTTTGCGATCTGGTTTTCGACCTGGCTAATCGAGAGCCCATAGGAGACTAACTTCTCCGGGTCGAGCTTGATCTGGTACTCCTTTGTCGGGCCGCCGAAACTCGATACATCCACCACGCCCTTGACGCCCTTGAAAGACTTTTCGAGGAACCAATCTTCCAGGGCCTTCTTTTCCATCACGTCGTAGGACGGATTTGTGCTTTCCAGGGTGTACCAGTAAATCTGGCCGACGGGGCTCCAGTCGGATCCCATCTGCGGAACGAGATTGGCGGGGAGGCTGACCATGCTCAGCCGCTCGAGTACGTGCTCGCGATTGACGTCGCTGGTGGAGTCGTCATCGAAGACGAGCATCAAGCTGGAAAGGCCGGCCAGTGTGGTGGAGCGGAGATGGGTGAGGTGCGGAATGCCGGCCATCTGGATCTCAACCGGGACGGTGACCTGGCGCTCGATCTCCTCGGCGCTGCGGCCTGGCCATTGGGTGATGACCTGCACGTAGTTGTTGGCAACATCGGGATATGCTTCGATCGGCAGAGACCGGAAGGCTAAAATGCCCCATGCGAACAGGACGACCGCTCCGCTGAGGATGAGCCAGCGGTTCTTGAGCGCGAAATCGACGAGTGCTCGAATCATCTACTGGTTCCCCGCGGTTTCAAGTAAGAGTGCTTTAGCAACCACCTGCTGGCCGGGCTGCATGCCAGAGAGAATCTCCTGGCGATTGCCGTCGAGCATCTTGCCGGCGCGGACCTCGATGCGCTTGAACTNNGGAACGACAGCGCGGGTTTCTTTTTCGAGGCCGGTGAAGGTTGCGGTGCCGAACATGCCCAGCTTGAGGAAGCCGGGGTTGGGAACCTCGATGCGTACCTTGGCAGTACGGAGGGAGGGATCGAGGATAGGGCCGATGTCGCTGATGTGTCCTGTGATGGGGTGATCGGGCCACGCATTGATTTTGATTTTGGCTTCCTGCCCGAGCCGCACCTTGGAAATGTCGTTTTCGTAAACATCGCAAACGATCCAGACAGTGGAGAGGTCGGCGATGGTAAAGGCTGTGGCAGTGCCTGAGAGGTTGACGCCGGCGGCTGCCGCGTTGGTCACGTTTTGCGCAACGATGACTCCGGATATGGGTGCATAGACATTGACCACGCTGCTGGGATGATTTTTGTCCACGCCCAGAGTATTGAGTTGTTCCTCCGTGGCGGTGAGGTCGGCCTTTGCATCCTTCTCAGTGTCTTCGGCCTGTTCCAGCATGGCTTGCGAGATGGCGCCGTGCGTGAACAAGTCCTCGGCGCGCACGAAGGCCTTATTCGCCAACTGCTCGTCATTGGCGGCTTTGAGGTAGGTGTCGAAGGCGTTGGTGATGTCCGGGCTTTGGACTTTCAGAAGAAGCTGGCCCTTCTTTACGTTATCGTCGAGTCGAGTTTTGATATCGACGACGCGGCCATTGGCCATGGAGATGACTGGCACCTCGCGATTGATGTCGGGGAGCACAGATCCGGTTGCGGTTAACTGGGAAGCCGCTTCCATCTTCTCGGCGGCGACAACCGGAAACAGGCCGGGCTTGTCGACGCTGACCAGGCTCATGTCGCCGGTTGGCACCACCTGGGCCGAGGGCGGCGCGCCGTCCGCCGGATTGAATTCCTTTTTGCATGCCGTCAAGGAAACAAGGGCGGCAAGGCAAGCGGTAGTTAGGAATATGGATCTCAAATTCATTGGATCACCTCGCGTCCTACAGCAAGATTCAGTTGTCCGGCAGCGGTCAGATAGGAGCCGATCAGTTGGGCATAGGCGAGCTGAACGGTGCGGTAGTCGCTCTGCGCATTGAGAAAGTCCATCAGCGAAGCGCCGCCGTGCTCGTAGGAGTACGTCACGGTATCGCGCACGCGCAGGGCCTGGGCGTTGTATTGCGCCTTGTACGGCTTGAGGAGCGCGATGTTGCTGCGCACAATCTCATAGGCGGAGTCCACGTCGCTGAAGACCTGGGCGCGCGAGGCCTCAGTGAGTTGCTGATTCTTGCCGATATCGATTTGTGTGCGCTTCTTCTCGCCCTGATTCTTGTCGAAGATACGGAGTGGAATGCT
>PMWR01000549.1 GCA_003166055.1 Acidobacteriaceae bacterium | reverse complement strand
GCTAGAGCGCAATGGGCTTGGGGGCAGCGAGTTCTGTTTCCGGAGCAAAATTGGGGCTGGTTTCGCAGCGTCGAATGCGCGTTGTGAAGGGCGTCATCGGAGTTGAAACGCACCTCTGCGTTGAGTGCTGTGGCACGCAGTGGTGAANNATCGGCGGACCTCCTTGGCTCGGACAGGGTCAGGCTTGGCCGGAAATACAGCTGGCCGTAGGTGAGCCGCTCGACGACCAGCATGATGCCAGAGCAGGTTGGGCATCGCAAGCTGGGTGGCTCCGGCGGGTCGGCGCGCTCCGCCAAGCCGAGTAAAGAGCGGCAGCGTTCGAGTGCAGCCCGTCGTCTTCGGTTGGCGAACAGCCCGAAGTGGCGGATGCGGACCAGGGCGCCGGGCAGGACGTGAAGCAGAGCGGCGCAGGAACTCATGGGCGGAAACGGTCATGACCTTCTTCTTGCCGCCGTGTGCATAGTCTCGCCAGCGGAAGGAGACGCGGTCGTTTTCAAAAGCGACGAGCCGATGGTTGGAGATGGCCACGCGATGGCTGTAGCGGGCCAGGTAGTTGAGGACATGCTCCGCCCTGCCGAAAGGCGGCTTGGCGTAGACCACCCAGTCCTTGCGGCTGAGTTCCCCCAGGAACTGGATGAATGCGTCAGGCGAGGCAAGTTGCTGAAGCGAGCCATGGAACTGGAGTCTGTCTTGCTCGAAGAGTTCACAAAGCCCGGCGCAGAACTTACGGCGGAAGCGCCGGCTAAGCGCCTTAACGGGCAAGAAGAAGCGTGGAGAGGAATCGATCCATCTGGAACCGTCGAGAGCCAGGCCGCCGGCGGGAACGATGTAATGGACATCGGGATGATGTTCAAGATTCTGTCCCCAGGTATGGAGCGCCCCGAGGAATCCGATGTCCGCTCCCAGGTGCTTCGGATCGCGAGCCAGTTCGAGCATTGTCGCGGCGCTGGTGCGATAGAGCAGGTCGTAGAGCAGCCGCTTGTTCTGGAGAACGAGAGCGGACAACTCGTGCGGCAGAGTGAAGACAACGTGGAAATACGAAATGGGCAACAGTTCAGCCGAGCGCGCCGCCAAGCGTGCACAACAATCGAGATGATGTTGGAAGGGCCCAATTTCTCATTGAACCGAAGATGACAACGAGTCTGGCTGCTTTTAGGCAATGTACGTGTTATGGTGATCTCGTCATGTTATGGTTTTCGAGCGAAATTGACTGTATTGGAAGGGACTATAGTGACTAGGGTGTCTGTGGTTAGTACCGTTAAGTTGCTTAGTTTCTTATAATTATCTTTCTAATCAATGAGATGCGTAATTGTATGGCGGAGAGGGAGGGATTNNGGCTCTGCCACCTCTCCGCGTTGTCGACAAAGCTTCCGGGAGTGTTCCCGACCACAGCCCGATGGCATTGGCTGTCGCATTGGGAGTTCCCCGGCCAGCAGCGAGTGCGCTACGGCCTATACCAGTTTACCGTTGACGGTGTGCGCTTGCAATGACGGGGGCGTACGAGCCGGAATTCTGTTGTAGCGGAGCTGAGCTACACTGACAATTCCGCTTCCGGTTTGTTCTTTGAATCGCAGGTTCCGGCGGTGTTGGCCTCATAGGTGATACTTTACCTTTTGGTTGCTATTCTGCCGCAGAGATGAGGCGAACCGGCGGGCAGAGCGGAGTTGGGGCAGAGGTACGGTTGCGGAGCGATTCGGCTTCAGTGTTGAGTATCGTTTTGTGGGCGGCGGTAAGAGTTCGGGAGCGCGGGTTCTTATGATGGAATTTCACATTGCGCGGAAAGCGCGGGAACGGTATGAGTTTGCTGAGACGCTGTTTTCCTATACGGGAAATGTGGTGTTCGCCAACATGGCCGGAGCCCGGGAGTTTGCGCATCGCATGAACCTCGTGCGCGAGGTCGAAAAGCATCCCGAGCGGGCGGTTCACGCGGGTGCGCTTTACGCGATGGGCCTGATCGACGAAGCCAGCCACGTGCTGATGGCGCGGTATCGCGAGGATTTCGATCCCGAGGTGATGACAGCGGCGCTGGCCTGGTTTTCAGAGCAGGTGGGCGCTGACGCGCTGGATAGAATGCTGCTGACATTCGTGGAGCAGTTTCCGGGATCCAGCGTGATGAGGGGGCTGGAAACGCCGCAGCAATGGCTGGCGGGATCGACCGATGGCACGACGCATCGAGCTGCTGCGATGGAAGAGCTGCTGCTGTTGTGGACGGCAAACCGGAATGAGGCTTTTCGCCCATTTGAAGAGCTGTTTGAAGACAAAAGCCTGGCCGAGAAGACGGTCTACGCCCAGGTAACGCAGCAGTTGCCCGACTATTTTGCCACACGGCCGCTGATTCCCATTGAGGGCGCCACGGCGGTGAACCTGCTGGACCTGCTGAGGGCTCCGGCGGTCAGTTCTCCAGGGTCTTTGAGTGAACAATTGGCGCTGATCCGGCGGCTGTGGAAGCCGCTTCTGGGCGAGAGCCTGGATCGCTTTCTTCTGATTGCGGGCGAAATCCTTCATGAAGAAGAGCTGGCCATCTGGATGCAGTTCAATCCCCCTGCCGCGCAGGCGCATGCGGCGGCGCAGGCTGCGGCCCAACGCCGGCGGGAGCGAGGCGAGCAGCAGTGGCCTTCAATTGCGAGCCATGCCGATGTCCCGGAATTTGGCGATCAGGCGCATGAGTACGAGAAGTTTTCGCCGGACACGGCATGGATGCCGAACACGGTGTTGATTGCCAAGAGCACGTACGTGTGGCTGGCGCAGTTGAGCAAACAATACGGGCGGAGGATTGCGCGGCTGGATGAGATCCCCGACGAAGAGCTCGCAACGCTTGCCGATCGCGGACTGAATTCGCTTTGGCTGATTGGCGTGTGGGAGCGCAGCCGGGCGTCGAAGACGATCAAGCAGCTTTGCGGTAACTCGGACGCGGTGGCGTCGGCGTATTCGCTGTTTGATTACAAGATTGCGGAAGACCTGGGCGGCGATGCGGCTTATATCAACCTGCGCGATCGCTGCTACCGGCATGGCGTGCGGCTGGCGAGCGACATGGTGCCCAACCACATGGGCATCGATTCGCCCTGGGTGATCGAGCATCCGGAGTGGTTTATTTCGCGGCAGGATTCGCCTTATCCCGCTTACAGCTTCAATGGCCCAGATCTCTCGCACGATGGGCGAGCGGAGATCAAGATTGAGGATCATTACTTTGAGCAGTCGGATGCCGCGGTGGTGTTTCGGCGCGTGGATCGCGCAACGGGCGAGACGCGCTACATCTACCACGGGAACGATGGGACGAGCTTTCCGTGGAACGACACGGCGCAGCTTGACTACTTGAATCCCGCAGTGCGCGAACAGGTGATTCAGACCATTCTGCATGTTGCGCGGCTGTTTCCGGTGATTCGATTCGATGCGGCGATGACGCTGGCTAAGCGCCATTTTCATCGGCTGTGGTTTCCTGGGCCGGGAGCGAGCGGCGCAATTCCGTCGCGAGCGGAATATGGGATGAGCCAGGCGGAGTTTGACCGGAACATGCCGCATGAGTTCTGGCGCGAGGTGGTGGATCGCGTGGCCGCGGAGGTTCCGGGGACGTTGCTGCTGGCGGAGGCGTTCTGGCTGATGGAAGGCTACTTCGTGCGTACGCTAGGCATGCATCGCGTTTACAACAGCGCGTTTATGGTGATGCTGCGCGACGAGGACAACGCGAAGTATCGGTCGGTGATCAAGAATACGCTGGAGTTCGATCCGGACATCATGAAGCGTTACGTGAACTTCATGAGCAATCCCGATGAAAGAACGGCGATTGACCAGTTTGGTAAAGGCGATAAGTGCTTTGGAGTTGCAGCACTGATGGCGACGCTGCCGGGTTTGCCGATGTTCGGGCATGGGCAGATTGAGGGATTTACGGAGAAGTACGGCATGGAGTACCAGCGGCCGCGCTATGACGAGCGGCCCGATCATTGGCTGGTGGAGCGGCACGAGCGCGAGATTGCTCCGCTGCTGAAGCGCCGCTCGCTGTTTGCGGAGAGCAGCAATTTTCTGTTGTACGACTTCTTTCAGGCCAACGGCTCGGTGGACGAGAACATCTTCGCCTACTCCAACCGCAACGGCGGCGAACGTGCGCTGGTTGTGTTCAACAACCGCTACGGCGCCACGCACGGGACGATTGATTTCTCGGCGGCGTATGCGGACAAAGGGGCGGGACAACT
>PMWR01000174.1 GCA_003166055.1 Acidobacteriaceae bacterium | reverse complement strand
CCGCCGTCACCAGCAACGAAGCCACGCCGGTCTCGCATGGCGTCAGCACGCGCAGTTCAACCGCGCCGCCCGTCACCCACGCCACATTCTCATTGCGACGAATGAGCACACCGGCCAAACCTTGTGCATTCAACCACTCAACCAGCTTCTCGTGCTTCGCGTCCAACTCAGCGTTCCACGCCGCTTCCGTCACCAGCGTCGTGCCGCCAACCACAAGGCTCTTGCCGATTCGCTTGCTCATACCTTCGCTTCCTTTTGAAGGACAGGGACTAGGGACTAAGGGACTGAGGGACTGGAAAGCTCCTTCGAAGCAAAATCGCCTCGACGGAAACGTATCGAGCCCCTATTCCCTAATCCCTNNCCCTAGTCCCTTAGTCCCTGCCTCATCAATCTTCCAGCGCCGGGTGGTAATGGCTCTCCCAGCCCAGATAGCGCACGGTAGCCTCGTGCACGGCCTTCGACACGTCGCTGAAGTTGGCGGCCACATGGTGTTCGAAGCCCTCGCGGCAGATGAACTTCAGCAGCTTCTGCAATTGCGGAATCTCCACCACGCCCGCGCCGCCAAAGGTCTCCAGCGGATCGTCGGTGAACTTGCCCGCACCCGTGTAGCCCCGAATCACGCCGCGGCGATCGTCGGTCGAATAGCGCGCAAAGCTCATGGCGCCGGCCTTCACCCGGCCCACGCATGTGCCAAACGTGTTCTCCTTGCCCACCGTGCCCGCAATGATCTCCTGGTAGTCCATCCTGACTTCCTTGAAGAAGTGTTTCGGGAGATTCGAGCAATGGAAACAGACGCATTTGTCAGGATGGCTGCCGTAATTGTTATTCCAGTCCAACAGTGCCGAAGGCGTGCCCGAGGCCAGGGCCAGAATGTACATGCTCAGAGTTCCGGGCACATCCACTTCGCAAGCCGATGGAATCAGGTCGTTGCTCATCATGCTCATGATGGTGCAGGGCACCACGCCGAAGTACTCCTCGAACGAGGTCCAGCACTGCACCGCGCTGATGGTTACTGCCTTCTCCTTCATCCAGCCGTCGACCACCGCGCCCAGCTTGGCCATCTTCAGCAGCGCCGCGTCGGGAATACCGGAGGTCGTCACATATTTCTTGATGGCCGCCAGCTTGGCCTGCGCAGCGTCGTCTGCATCTGCGAGCCGGTTGATGCGGCCGAATATCTCAGACAAATCAATCGGCTCGATGGAGATACCGTTCGTCTCCATGATCCGCTCGGAGTAGCGAACCGTATTGAAGGCGGCGGGCCGCGCCCCGATGGACCCGATGCGCAGATTCTTCAGTCCCTTCACGATGCGGCAGACCGCCGAAAACCACTCCAGATCGGCCTTGAATTCAGCCGACGCCGGGCTCTCCGTGTGCAGCGTGGTCAGCGAATACGGAATGCCATACTGCATCAGGTTGTTGCACGCGCTCATCTTGCCGCAGAAACTATCCCGCCGGGTCGCGATGGTCATCGCGTCACTGCGATCCGGTGTAGCCTGGATCAGCACTGGCACGTTGAGCCCGGAATGCCTCAAAGTATCGGCCACACCGCGCTCGTCGCCAAAATTGGGAAGTGTGACGATGATTCCGTCGATCTCCACCGCATGTTTTTTGAACAAATCGGAGCAGCGTATTGCATCGGAAAAGGTCTCCACCGCGCCGTAAGTCGTATCCTCCGCACTCAGCACAATCGCTTTGTCGCCTGCCGACTCAACCGCCGCAATCATCTCCTCACGGCCGCTGTTGGCCAAATGGCCAGGAAAGAATCCGCGATTGCCTACCACGATTCCAAATGTCATCTTCCGTTTTGTTGTCATCTTTCACTAGCTCCTTGTTGCCGCATTTTCATCAACCGTTGCGGCTCGGGCGAAAGCGCACTCCGTAGAACAGGCCGAGCGCCAGCAATAATCCACCCCACCAGATGGACGCGTGGTAGTTTTGGACCGCCATGGTTCCAGTGCCGAGTTCGTACAGCCCGTAGCCGAGAATCAGCGCGCCGTAAGCGATGAGCAGAACACCGATGAAGAACCAGATAGGGATATCAGTCGAGTGCATGTGTGCTCCTTACCAGAAGTAGATGTTGAGGGCGAAGAAAATAACGATGGCGATCGCCGTCCAGAACCATTCGTTCTTGTAGAGAGGAACCGGCTCTTCGGTGGGCAGCGGGGTTACGCCATAGACCACGCTAGTGAGCTCAGAGAGCGGCTTCGGCTTAGTAAACAGGCTGACAATTACATTGACGCCGACCGATGTGCTGACCGACCAGAGCGCGCGATACATGTTCTCCGCCATGTCCTTGGCATCGGGCGAGATGGCCACGTAGCGGAGCGCGGAGGGATCTGCCTTGACCCAGGCCCAGAGGCCGATGGAGGTGAGAGTTCCTATCAGCAGGCCCCAGAATCCGCCCTGCCTGGTGGCGCGCTTCCAGAACATGCCCAGCAGCACCACGCCGAGCAGCGGCGAGATGAAGAAGCTGAAGAGCGCCTGAACATAATCCATGATGCCCGCGGCATTCATGACCAGGTAGGCCGCACCGATGGAGATGATCACGCCGACGATGGTAACGATGCGGCCGACAAGGACATAGTGTTCGTCGCGAGCATGCTTGACGATGTGCGGCTGATAGATGTCGTAGGTGAAGATGGCGGTGAAGGCGCTCACATTGCCGGCCATCCCGCTCATGAATCCGGCGATGAGTGCGGTGATGCCCAGGCCAAGCAAGCCCGGTCCCAGGTAGCGAACCATCATCAGGGGCAGCACTTCGTTATAGCTATGCAGGCCTGCGCCAGGATGCGCGGCAACCACGTTTTCGCCGACCAGGTGCATCAGGCTGCCATCGGAGTTCTGGAGCACTACCAGTCCGAGCAGGCCAGGAAGAATCACGATGAAGGGCACGGCCATCTTGAAGAACGAACCGATCACTGGAGCCAAGCGCGCGGAACGCAGCGAGTTGGCCGCAAGCACCCGCTGGACTACAAGAAAATCGGTGGTCCAATACCCGAAGCTGATGGCAAATCCGAGTCCAAACACAATGCCGGTCCAGTGAATGCCCATGGGGTTGTCGGCAAAGTGACCCATGCTGCGCCACATATGGGTGTAGTCTCCGGCGGGCGTGACGCCGTTGGCGATGTTTTGTGCCAGGCGGGCTTTGAAGCCGGTCCAGCCGCCGGTTTCAACGAGTCCAAGGATGGGGACGAGGAGTGCGCCACCCCAGATGAGTACGAACTGGAGGACTTCATTGAAAATGGCGGAGCGCAGGCCGCCGAGGGCGACATAGGCGGCAACGGCGAGCGAACTGACGATGATAGAAAAGTTCAGATCCCAGCCAAGAACGATCTTCATCACTTCAGCCATTGCGAACATATTCACGCCGCTCATGAGCACGGTCATGAATGCGAAGGAAACTGCCGCCACGGTGCTTGAGCCCTGGCCGTAGCGAAGCTTCAAATATCCCGGCACCGAGTGCGTCTTGCACACGTANNGCCAGAATGCCATACTGGTAGGCCGAACCCGCCCAGCCCATCAGTTCAAGCGATCCCAGGTTGGCGGAGACGAAGCTCAACCCAGCAATCCACGCCGTCATTTCACGCCCGGCCATGAAGAACTCTTCGCTGGTGTTGGCCTTGCTCTTGAGGTAGAAACCAATCCAGATCACCATCACGAAGTAAATCGCGATCACGGCGATGTCGAGAGGGCGCAGGTGCGCGAGAGAGGGCGCTCCGAGCCCGGCAAACAATGCGGCAGCTGAAGGAGAACCGGCGGCGGAGATGGCGTGTGGGACGAGACCGAACATTCTTGTCACCTGAACAGGGTGTGACGCCCTAGAGGTTGCCGGACGTTCGCCCCTAAGTAAATGGGTTTACTCCAAGTCTTGTCAAGCGAGAAACTGCCCCGCCCAAATAATACTGGACAGGAGCCCACCCCGCCCCGTTCGAAATCGCAATGTGCTGGAAATCAGGATGTATCCAGGGTGTAGCAAACGTTTACTCGACGAAGTCTACCATATTCGCAGCCCCTTCCTCCACCCCCATCATTTCTTTCTTGTCTTCCCTGGGTCCACAGGGGTATTTTGAGACATGGGACCGTCTTTCCCCTCTCTCAATTCAACTACGCTCTCACCGCTCGCAGCTTTTTTGCGTCCTCGGCGCACTTGTCATCTCACCCTCGCCCTAAGGAGTCTTAACCATGCGCTCGCCTGTTGATCCAATTGGTTGTAGCGGCTTCTCACGCCGCACCTTCTTCCGCTTCGCTGCCGGCGTCTCCGCCATAGCTAGTATTCCCATCCTGACTGAGTCCCGCCTCGCCTACGCCGCGCGCCCCCACTTTGCCGACCCCAACAAAGGCATTCATATCGACGCCAACGAAAACCCGCTCGGGCCCTCTCAAGCTGCGCGCCAGGCCATCGCCGACATCATCCCCAAAGGCGGCCGATACGAATTCAGTATGGAAATGGACCTCGCAGAGACCTTCGCCAAAATCGAAGGCCTCAATCCAGAATCGGTCCTTCCCTTTGCCGGCTCCAGCGACCCGCTCCACTACACCGTGCTGGCCTTTACCGACAAGAGCAAGCCGCTCGTGATCGCCGACCCAGGCTATGAAGCGCCCATGTGGGCCGCGCAGGTTTCCGGGGCGCCGATCATCAAGGTGCCGCTGGCCGATCCCAAGGGCGCCGCCACGCACGACATCAAGAAAATGATTTCCGCCGCATCCACGCCCGGCGTCATCTACATTTGCAACCCCAACAACCCCACTGGCACCTGCACGCCGCGCGCGGACCTTGAATACGCGGTGGCGAACCAGCCGAAGGGTTCGATCCTCCTGATTGACGAGGCGTACATTCACCTGTGCGATGAGCCGCGCTCGCTGGACTTTGTGAAGCAAGGCAAGGACGTGATTGTTCTGCGCACCTTCTCCAAGCTCTATGGGATGGCTGGGATCCGCATGGGCTTTGCGATTGGCCGGCCGGACCTTATTGCCAAGTACCAGCAGTTCGGGCAGAACGCGCTGCCGATTACCGCGCTGGCAGCGGCGAAGGCGAGCCTCACCGATCCGGACCTGGTGCCGTCGCGCCGCAAGATCATTGGCGATATCCGCATGGAGAACCTGGCCTGGCTGAAGTCGCAAGGATATGCCTGCACGCCGTCGGAGAGCAATTGCTTTATGCTCGACGTGCGCCGCCCCGGCAAGGAAGTGCTCGCGGCGATGGCCGCCAAGGAAATCTACATCGGCCGCATCTGGCCGGCGTGGCCCACCCAGGTGCGCATCACCGTAGGCACCGCCGATGAAATGGCCGCCTTCCGCAGCGCATTCTCCGACGTCATGGCCAGCAAAACCTCCGGCCTCACGCCCATGCCCCGCCCCGGCCGCCTCGCCGATAGGCCCTTCACCCACCTGTCGTAAGAGCAGTCGTCAGTTGTAAGTTCTCAGTTGTA
>PMWR01000053.1 GCA_003166055.1 Acidobacteriaceae bacterium | reverse complement strand
GCCACTACCCATGCTGAATGGATTTCCCGTGCGCTTGGTGGTGCCCGGCTGGTTCGCCACCTACTGGGTCAAGTGCCTCAGCGAGATCACCGTCCGTACGGAACCGCTGCATAACTTCTGGGTGGATACGGCGTACCGCGTTCCAACGACGCCGGGCTACAACGAAGACCCACAGCATCCCAGCGAGCAGAGTACCCCGATCACCCGACATCTGACACGAGCGGTCTTTGTGACGCCAGAAGCCTCAGTGCAATTGAAGCGAGGCGCGCCGGTCGACATCCAGGGCATGGCCGTCGACGATGGCACGGGCATTCGGCGCGTTGAAGTATCGACGGACGGGGGGCGCACCTGGGCCGATGCGGCGCTGGACCAGGTGATCGACAAGTACTCGTGGCGGCGATGGCGCATGAACTGGAGTCCGACCGAGGTTCGCGGGTACAGTCTGCAATGCCGCGCGACCAATGCGGCCGGGGAAACGCAGTCGACCTATCAGTGGAACCACGGCGGATATGGTTGCAATGTCATCCAGACGCTCGATGTGGAGGTTTTGGCGTAGTGCAGACTCTGCGCATTGTTGGTCTATTGCTGGCCGTTTCCGTGGCCATCCTGGCCTATGCCTTATGGGGCCGGGCTGGCCGCGAACGCCGTGCGGCATTGCCCACGGAAGAGCCGGTGATTCCGGTTTCTCAGCTGACGGAAATGAAGCCCGTAAAGGAGATCGACTTGGACTATCATGCGCCCGATCTGCCTCCAGGGCCCGGGCAAGATGCCTTTGCCACGCAGTGTGTTATCTGCCATTCGCCTCGATATGTGCTCAACCAGCCTGTTTTTCCCCGGAAAGTCTGGACAGCCGAGGTACACAAGATGGTCAAGGGCTACGGAGCACCTATCGATCCAACGCAGGAGAAAGTGATCGTCAACTACCTGGTTTCCTGGCATGGCAAGGAAGATGTGCCGGTTCAAGCAGCATCCTTGCCTAAGTAGCTCAACCCTCGTTTGTTGGACAACCCCACACGCGAAGGAGACAGTCTTGAACGACAGACAAAGCCCTGGAAGTCATGAGCACACCTATTACGAGCGAGGGATCAGGCCGGAGTTGCCGCGCATCGATTACGATCTGATTCGATGCCACGGCCATGCCGCGCTGGTCACTGTTCTTATCTCGGCGCTGCTTGGAATTCTTGTGGCCACAAAGTTCAACTTCCCGACCTTCCTCGGCGGCCATGCCTGGGAGACCTGGGGCAGGCTTCGTTACAACCATACGCAGGGCATCTTCTTTGGTTGGCTTGGGAATGCGTTTATCGCGTTCTGCTATTTCGTTGTGCCGCGGCTGACAAATCGCCCGGTTACCAGCCGCAAGATCGGCTGGGTCATTTTCTGGCTTTGGAACTTTGTCGTTGTGCTGCCAGGATGGATTCTGGTATGCGCCGGCTTCAGTCAGCCCCTGGAGTGGGCAGAGTTTCCTATCATCGTCGACGTGTTTGTGATCCTGGCTTTTCTGCTGATGCTGGTGCAGTTCGTAAAGCCGCTCTTGAGTGTGCCGGCCGGGGATCTTTACGTCTCGGGATGGTATATCACCGGCGGACTGGTGTTTACCACCCTCGCCTATCCGATCGGGAATCTTGTTCCGGAGTTTGCGGCGGGAGCGAAGGGCGCGGCCTTTAGCGGATTGTGGATCCACGATGCGGTGGGGCTATTTGTTACGCCTTTAGCGCTTGCCATGGCCTATTACGTGATCCCCTCGGTGACGCGAAAGCCCATCTACAGCCACTTTATCTCGATGATGGGATTCTGGCTGCTGTTCTTCATCTATCCGCTGAACGGCACACATCACTACGTGTATTCCGCGATCCCGATGAGCGCCCAACGCGGCGCCATCATTGCATCGGTCTATCTCGGCCTAAGCGTCACCCTGGTGGTCACCAATCTTCTGCTGTCGCTGCGCGGCTCGTCAGATAAGGTGGGTGGCAATGTGCCCTTGCGCTTCGTTTGGTTTGGCGTGGTGGCGTATTTGCTCGTCAGCCTGCAGGGATCGATACAGGCGCTTATGCCTGTCAATCGATTCATTCATTTTTCCGATTGGGTGATTGGCCACTCGCATCTGGCGATGATCGGCTTTGCCAGCTTCACCGCCGCTGGCGCGTTAGCCCATGTCTGGAGCGGCCTGCCCGGCGTCCGTTACAATGCGCGGGCCATGGGGTGGGCCTACTGGCTGCTGGTCATAGGACTCAGTCTGATGGTGATCGACCTTACCGCTGCGGGCCTGGTGGAAGGTCAGGTATGGATCAGCCCCGCGCCATGGATCGACTCCGTTCGAGCAATGCGTCCGTTCTGGCTGACGCGTACGCTTTCCGGCATTCCGATTATTGCGGGTTTTCTGCTGTTCTGGATTGGCCTGTTGACTGGGCCCAGGAATGCAATTCCGTCTGCACTGGCAAGCGACAGCAGCAAGACTGAGGGTATGTCCTATGCTGTAGAGAAAAGTCGCGAACACGGGCACCTGTTTCACGGAACCCCATCGGTCCTCGGCTATGCATTTGTGATTGCATTTGTGGCCGGCTTCGGCTTTTTTGTCCTTTCGTTCATGGTTCTGGGCATTCTCCCCGCACGCCAGCTTCAGGCGGAGATTGATAGGACAGCGCCACGCTCCATGCAGCCGCTTACGGCAGCCGAAGCGCATGGCCGCGTGATTTACGGCCGGGAGGGATGCGCGTACTGTCACACAGAGCAAGTGCGGGTGATCGCCGCAGATGTGGTGCGCTTTGGAGCGCCCACAGCTCCATGGGAGACGCAGTACGACTATCCGCATCTGTGGGGAACGCGACGCATTGGACCGGATCTTTCCAGAGAGCATGGGCTGCACACCGACGACTGGCATTTCGCTCATCTCTTTGATCCGCGCTCATCGGTTCCGGACTCGATCATGCCCCCTTACCCATGGCTGTTCAACGGCTCTTCCGCCAAACCGAACCAGGATGGCCTGGACCTGGTCGCTTACCTGCGATCGCTAGGACGGGAGCGGGAACTGGCTGGAGATATCGGCAGCGAGCAGGTGGGCCGAGGCATGGCAATGGAGATGAGTTCGGGCTACTCCGCTCAGGGCATTCCGGATACCAGGCCACTCATTGACATTGGAGGAATCAATCCGGACGCACCCGTTTTCAAGGCGACGGGAGAGCTCGAGGCCACTAAGGTACAACGTGGCAGAGATGTTTTTCAGCACAATTGCTCCGGGTGTCATGGTGTGAACGCAGACGACCATGGCATAGCGCGTCCGGGGTTGTTGCCTGCTCCCGCGAATCTCTTCCACCATCACTACTCCGATGCTGACCTGGCGACGATTCTTTGGGACGGAGCCTATGGTTCCGCCATGCCGCCGTGGAGGCAGTTGGATAAGTCGGACCTGTCAGCCGTAGCTGGCTATGTGCAATCGTTGCAGGCGCCTGTTACCACAGTGTCCATGTCGCCGCAGGATTTGGATGCGGCGTTCAGGCTGTTTGCGGCTAATTGCGTAAATTATCACGGGGCACAAGGAGGTGGCGATGGACCGGCTGCTGGAGCGCTCAAGCCCTCACCCGTCAATTTTCATGTACGTCAACCTACGGCAGACAGAGCACGGTCGGTGATTCAGAACGGAATACCCGGCAGCTCGATGCCAGCATGGAAAAGCCGGCTGAACGATGACGAGCGCAACCTGCTGGCACGGTATGTCCAGAGCCTGTTTGACGGCGGACGCAAGGAGGTACAAGACCAATGATCGACATCATCGTTGGCGTGATCACCGTGATCGCATTTAGCTGCCTGCTCTACTGGGTATTTCGTCCATCTGTCCGGCAGTGGTTCGAGTTTCCAAAGTACAAAATGCTGGAAGATGAAAGGCGATTCTCCGAATCGGATAAGGAACGAGATCCGCGCACAGCTAAGAGCCCGAGACACTGATTGGGTATTATTTGCGTTCTTAACTCATTCATGTCATGGAAGAGTCATCGATACGATTCCGATCAGGGACACCTTTCGATTTTGACGCAATTCGGCGGTCATTTTAGGCCGAATCGGTGTTTACGGACTTGATCGGCGTTATCGGTAGGTTGACAGTCAAATGCGCGTTAACCCCCAGCAGTGGGCTGCACAGGATTTATACGAAAGGTTCTACTGCTCCCGCGGGGAAATGGAGAACCGCATCAAGGAGCAGATGTGCCTGTT
>PMWR01000306.1 GCA_003166055.1 Acidobacteriaceae bacterium | reverse complement strand
GGGAACCTGAATGATCCGAAGTTCAGGGAGTTATTTGTACGGTGGTTTCAGTTTGGCACGTTTTCGCCGATTTTCAGGGTGCATGGGACGCGGAATCCCAGCGAGAACGAGTTATGGAGTTATGGGGCGGATGCGCAGAAGATCCTGGTGGACTATGACACGCTGCGATACCGACTGATGCCGTATATCTACTCGGAGGCGTGGCAGGTTACGAGCAACCACGGGACGCTGATGCGGCCGCTGGTGATGGATTGGCGGGAGGATGTGGAGGCGCAGAATACCGGCGATGAGTATTTGTTTGGGCCGTCGATCCTGGTGGCTCCGGTTTATACGGAGGGGGCGACTTCGCGAACGGTGTATTTGCCAAAGGCGACCTGGTACGACTACTGGACGGGCGAGAAGGTTGAGGGCGGGAAGAGGATCCAGGCGGATGCACCGTTGAGCAAGTTGCCGCTGTTTGTAAGGGCGGGAGCGATTGTGCCGTTTGGGCCGGNNGGGGATTTTGTGCTGTATGAGGATGAGAACGACGGGTATGCGTATGAGAAGGGCGCGCATGCGACGATTGCGATGCACTGGGACGATGCGGGGAAGACGTTGACGATTGGAGCGAGAGAGGGAAGTTTTCCGGGGATGCTGAGGGAGAGGACGTTTAAGGTGGTGGTGGGGACGGGAGCGGGGAAAGCGGTGCGGTATTTGGGGGAGAAGGTGGTGGTTGGGGAGTGACGGAAGATTACAGATGACAGATTACAGATGACAGTTAGAAGCTCTCGAGGAGAGATGTGACTAGCGCGATGGGGAGGCCGACTACGTTGAAGTAGTCACCCTGGATGCGGGGAATCCAGCGGGCGGCGCGGCCCTGGATGGCGTATGCGCCGGCCTTGTCCATGGGCTCGCCGGTGGCGATGTAGGCGGCTATTTCTTCGTCGGATAGGGTTAGGAATTGGACGCCGGTGACTTCGGCGGCNNTGGTTGTCGAGGGTTACGGTGGTGTCGGCGCCTAAGACAACGAATGAATTGGGGCCGTCGTTTGGGTTAACGGCCGAGAGGCGTCCCTCAGGGGCTAAAGCCCGGACTTCTTGTGCATCGTTTTCGGCACGACTGAAGTCGTGCCCTTTCAAAGCTGGTTCTGGATTCGGATTCGCGGTCAGCTCGCGGAAGACGGCTTCGGCTTTTTCGCGGGCTAGTCTTGTGACGTAGGCGATGGGGTCTTCGTTGGGGTTGGGGTCTTCAGGGATGTGGGCGGGGCGGACCTGGAAGGTGAAGCCGGCCTGGGTTAGGAGTTCGCGGCGGCGGGGCGAGGCTGAGGCTAGGACCAGCATGTTTTGATTATGGCAGGGGCGGAGAGCGGGTCAGCGAGTCAGCAACGCAGCGGGTCAGCGTGAACCGCAGCTGATGGGGGCGGATAGATGAAGTGCCGAAGAACAACCGCAGGTCCTTCGACTCCCTTCGGTCGCTCAGGATGACAGCTTTTTTTAATACAAACGGTCTTTCAATATAAGCAGTTTTTCAATTCAAGCAGTGAGTTCTTCCATTTGCGAAGTAGAGTTGCAAATCAAATGGAGAGGCCGGTTTGGAGGCCGCTGGGGGTGGCTAGTCCCCAGGCCATGGCGGGGGTGTTGTGAGCCAGTCCGAAGCGGCCGTCGGGGCCTAGCAGGATGATGCCGCCGTGGCCGCCGAGGCGGTTATAGAGATACGAAATGGCTTCGCGGGCGGCGATCTCGGGGGCGGAGCCGGCGGCTACGCGGTCGGTGGCCCACTTGCCTAAAACCAATTTCATGATGGGTTCGCCCCAGCCGGTCAGGGAGACGGCGGCGGCGAGATTGTCGGCGTAGCAACCGCAACCGATGAGGGACGAGTCGCCGACGCGGCCGGGGGTTTTGTTGAGGGTGCCTCCGGTGGAGGTGGCGGCGGCGAGGTTGCCGTGGCCGTCGAGGGCTACGGCGCCTACGGTGTCGTGACTGTCAAAGCCGGGGAGAAATGGTGGGTTTCTCCTATCCCCGGTCTCAGAATCGAGACCGGGGGCACCCGCGGGGTTGTCCGGATTGGCGGTGAAGGCGGTTTCGGGGTCTTTGTCGTCTGCTGTTTGGCCGGAGAAGGTTTCGTCGGCTAGTCCCGCGGAGTGGCGGGCCTGGGCTTGGAGGAGGCGCTCGCGCTCGCGATCGAGGACTAGCTCGGCGTTGTGGATGAGGGGCATGCCGTGGGCGTGGGCGAAGCGCTCCGCGCCTTCAGCGACAAAGTAGACGTGCGGCGACTTCTCCAGGACGAGGCGTGCGGCCTGGATGGGGTTGCGCAGATGTTCGACGCAGGCGACGCCGCCGGCTTTCATGCGGCCGCCATCCATGATGAGGGCGTCGAGTTGGACGCGGCCGTCGGAGGTGAGGAAGCTGCCGCGGCCGGCGTCGAAGGTGGGGTCGTCTTCAAGGACGGTGACGGCGGCTTCAACGGCGTCGATGGCCGATCCGCCGAGGGAGAGGATGGCGTAGCCAGCTTCAAGGGCGCGGCGGACACCGGACTCGTGGGCGGCTGCGGCATCGGCGGGAATGGCCCAGGCGCCGCCGTGGACGAGGAGGGTGGGGTCGTGAGTGGCTGGGGATGTCACGGGGACTATGGTAGAGCATTGGGCGGGACATTGAATGGGGTGGGGAAATGGTTGTCAAGAAGACGTGAGCGGGCAAGGGAGGGTAAACGCTTGAAAACAAGAGAAAAATAGGTGGGATCGGGTTTGCGTGCAATTAAGGGTGAATTCTGTAAGCTAAGAACAACGACAGCGAAATAACTCGAAGGTGAGTATGAGGCTCACCTGAATCTCTTCGGGCCACTTCCGCAGGTTCGGCACATTTTGATGAATGAGAAGGGGCGATTCCATTAAGGAATTGCCCCTTTTTGTTTCTGCACGGAGTACGAACGGGTGCGGAATGCTGGAACGGGAACGGCGGACAGATGACAACACAGACGCACGATGCAGCACGGAAGAACGGCAGAGGAAAAGGGAAAATGCTGAACAAAGAGGCCTTCCAAGCGATGGAAAGAAACGCAAGCGAGATTGTCCAGGTGCTGGCAATAGGCGCGGCCAAGGGGGATCTCAAGAGCGCTCAATTGCTGGTTGAACTTGCGGAAGGGGACATGGATGCGGAGGAGACCGTGAAGGAACGGCCGCTTCTGGCGTTGGCGGCGAAGCTGGCTGCGGAGCCGCAATGGCCACTCGACGCTCCGTACGAGGACTGGGGCGAGGATGACGTTGAGGAAACAGCAGTTGAACGCGGGGAATTTGTAACGGCTTAATCGTTGTTTTGGCAGGGAATGCGGTGGGCATGCGCGGTGCAGATGGCGGCGCAGCCTACCGCATTTTCAGGAAGAAAGAAGAGATGCGGATGAAGCTCATGATGGACGATTGGTTCGGCGCAGGCAGACGGATGGGACTGAAACTTGGGCTGAGACACGGGTTGGGACTCTGCCTTGTGTGGATGGGGTTTATCGGTGTTGTTGGTGCGCAGGCGCCGAGCACGACGACGGTCCAGGGGCCGGTGTACCTGGCGAACGGCGCACCCGGCGCGGGAACACTGAACGTGAGCTGGCCGGCATTTACTACGGCAGGAGGGCAGACCATTACGGCGGGTCACTTGATGGTGACGATCGCGCCGGATGGATTTCTGAGCGTGAATCTTGCGCCCAATGTGGGAGCGACGCCGGCGGGGCTGTATTATACGGCGGTTTTCCAGATGAGCGACGGAACGACGAGCACCGAATACTGGGTGGTGCCGGTGGCGGCGCAGGCAAGCATTGGACAGGTGCAGTCGCAGGTGATGCCGGCGGCGCAGGCTGTGCAGGCGGTGAGCAAGGCGTATGTAGACCAGTCGATCACGGAGCTGACGGGGAGCCTGTTGACGGCTTCGGGAGGAACGCTGAGCGGACCGCTGTATTTGAACGGCGATCCGACGCAGCCGTTGCAGGCGGCGGACAAGCATTATGTGGATACGTCGATTAGCAGCATGGATGCCGTAAGCCTGGGCGCGAGCGTCACTCAATTCGCAGGAGAGCTGACGGGGTTGCAACTGGGAGCGGCATACCAGGTGGATCAGTTTCCGGGCGCGGACTTTGGAGTGAAGCTGCAGGCTTGCGTGAGCGCAGTGAGCGCAGTGTATGGCGGGACATGCGACGCGCGCAATTTTTCGGGCACGCTGGCGATGGGCTCGAACGTGACGGTGGCGACGGGAAATGTGACGGTGCTGTTGCCGTGCGCGACGATTGCGACGGCGAATCAAGTGATTGTGACGGCGGGAACGCGGAATGTGGCATTGCGTGGATGCTCGTGGCGGGGAGCGAGCACGGCAAGCGGCAGCCAGGGCGGGACGGTATTTCTGTATTCGGGTGCGGGCGCGATGGTGCAGGTGGGCGACCCAACGTACGCGGTGGATACGATGGGCTTCCACATGGATGATGTGGTCATTAATACGACGGC
>PMWR01000479.1 GCA_003166055.1 Acidobacteriaceae bacterium | reverse complement strand
CGACTCCAATGTAGCCGCATCCGTGCCTGTGATGCGGACCTCGACCGGAGCCTCCATGCTGTCTCCCTGCTGGCACTCCTTCACCATCACCGTTGCTTCCGGAGCAACGTCCTTGAGCGTGTGCCGCAGTTTNNATCTGAGCGTAGTTAGGAGCGGGTATTTGGGGGTTGACGTTGTAGTAGAAGCGCGGGAGGCTCGACCCGAGATAGCTGGCATATTCCTTTACCAGGGACTCGTGCGCAAGAACCGACTCGATTCGGCGTGTCGTCGCGTCGGTGGTCTCGATCCGGGTCCCCTCGGGCAGCCAAATGTCGATGACGAACTGCTCTCGCTCAGCCATGGGAAACAGGTGTTGCGGCACGATGGACAGAAGACCAAGTCCCGCCAAAAAGGCGAGCACGGTGCCGACGAGAACGGACTTCTTGTGCTGCATCGCCCAGGCGATGATCACGTTATAGCCCTTTTGCATGTAATCGAGGAGGGACAGTTTTTCAGGCTTTTCCGAACCTCCGTGGCTCTCCGGCTTTCCGTGGCTCTCCGTCTGCAGCCCGGTCCGGATGAACCACTTCGACATCATCGGAGTCAGGAACATCGCCACCAGGTAGGAGATAGTCAGCGACAGCGCCACGGTGATCGGCAAAGCCCGGATAAATTCCCCCGTTGCGCCTGAAAGATAGAGCATCGGGGCAAAGGCCGCAATGATGGCCAAAGTTGCAGCCAGGACCGGAACGGCCATCTCGCTCGCAGCCCGTTCCGCCGCTTCGTCGATGGGCACCCCATGATCCAGCAGTTCAATATAGTTGTCGACAATGACGATTGCGTTGTCGACCACCATGCCGAGCACGATGATCAGGGCGGCGATCGAGACCTGTTGAATCTCCACGTGGCAGATCTGGAGGGTGCTGAAGGTCATGGCAATGGAGGTGGGGATTGCAATCGCTGCCACCAGCGCCACGCGTAGAGGCAGCAGAACAATCGTTACCAGGATTACGGCAATGATCGCGATGCCAAACTCCCTCATGAAGTCCTGGACGCGCTCGTGCACCATCTTGGGCTGGTTGGCAACCAGATCGAGCTTGACGTCCGGCGGAAATCCGGCCTGAATGCTTGCCAGCTTGGCGTGCAGGTCTTTACCGAGATCGTCGATGTTGTTGCCTTCGTGCATCTCAACCGAAAGCAGGATCGCCGGCTCGCCATCCATGCGGACGTAGCTGTCCGGATCCTTGTACGTCCTGTGAACGGTCGCCAGATCCCGAATGTAGACCGGCTGGCCTGTTGTACGCGACACATCGACCATGAGTTGCCCGATGTCCTCTTCGGTGTGAAGCCGATCGCCCGACTGAATTGGAACTTTGTTATTGCCGTCAGACACGCGGCCGGCATACTCGATGGTGTTGCGTCCCTGGAGAGCCTGCATCACCTGATACGGAGTGACACCGTACTGGGAAAGTTGAGCATTGGAGGAGTCGATCTCGATTGCTTCCGGCTGGTCGCCGATGCGATGGATCTTCGATACCATGGGAAGAGTGCGAACACCGTCCTCAACCGTCTGAGCATAGTCTTTCAGCTCGCGATACCCATACGAGCCGCCATGCACCGCAATCAGGACCGCAACCGTGTCGCCGAAGTCCGAATCCACCATCGGACCCAGAACACCGCTGGGCAATTCCTGGGCTTTGAGCAGAGCCAGGTCGAGACGCAGCTTGGACCAGAACTGATCCGCATTCACGACGTTCTTGTTCAATTCGACGTTGATGACCACCATTCCATTGCGAGTGGTCGAATAAGTCTTCTCCCGGCGGACCTCTTCGAAGTGAAACAGGTGTTCTTCGATCTTGCGCGTGACCTGGTCTTCAACCTCCTGGCTGGTCGCGCCCGGGTACACGGCGGCAACAATGCCGGTTCGGATCGTAATCTTGGGATCCTCGCGGCGCGGCATTCTCACCATGGAATAGACACCGAGGAGGAAGACCACGGCAGACAAGAACAGCGTTACCTGCGGGTAGCGTAATGCGGCGCGAACAGGATTCACTTTGCACCTCCTTCAATTTTCACAATGGAACCCTCGCGCACATTTTGTTGGCCGTCTACGACCACTTGCTCGTTTCCGTTCAGGCCAGTTTGTATCGCCACCTCATTTCCGATCATTGAGCCAACTTCGACTCGACGGGCATAGACCCGATTCTGTCCTGGAGCCAGAATGTATACCTGCGTTACGCCTCGCGCATCCCGGACAATGGCTGAACCAGGCACGGTGATTGCATTCACTTGGGCATCTGAGATCAGATGTGCTTCGCTGACCATGCCTGCACGCAATTGATGTTTGGGATTCGGAACGACGATCTTCGAGACATATGTACGTGAAGCGGGATCGGACGCCGCGGCGATCGCCTCGACGCGCCCGTCGAACCGCTGCCCGTCAAGCGAAGGAATGGAAACCTCCGCACGTAAACCTTCTCGTACCTTTCCAACTTCTGCCTCTGGGATTCCCACTCTCACCTTCACGGGGTCCAGATCGACAACAGAAAAAACCGGGACGCCAGGAGCGACTGTATTTCCGACCTCGATTTGACGCATTCCTATGAAGCCCGAAATCGGGGCGCGCAACTGACAATCGGCAAGCCGCTTCTTCGCTTCCTGCATTTGCGCAGTTGCGGCGCTCAACTGGGCCGAGGCGGCTTGCTTGTCTTCGACACGCGTTCCGCTCTGCGCCATGTCGTAGCGCTGCTGCGAGGCAAGAAACGCCGCTTCGATCTTATGGAAGTCGTTGGCTGGCAGACTTTGATGGTCGTAGAGATACTTGAGGCGCTGGTATTCGTCCTGAGTGCGCTCGAAATCTATCCTCGCCTGCTCCAGTTCCTGATGCCTCAGCCCTGCTTTTGCTTTCGCGTTGGTGGCGGAAGCCGCGTCTGCCTCGCCGGATGCAGCATCGAAACCGTTCCGATAATCCGTGGAGTCCAGGTCCGCTAAGAGCTGGCCCTTAGTCACTGGTTGCCCCTCCTCGACGTAGACGTGCGATACGCGACCGCCAACCTGGAAGGCTGTTAAAGCTGTAACATTTGCTTCGACCGATCCACTTACTGCAACCGATACTGGCTGCTGGACATGGTTGGGAAGCTGGAGTCGCACGGGCACGGGCTGATCCGCGGCGACCTCCGGTTTGTGTTGGCATCCAGCCAGCAGGAGGACGGATCCACAGATAACAGCAAGAGCCCGCTTAGCGTGGGGAAACACAGTCTCAGCAGAGCAGCAGAAAGCATTCATCTCATTACCTCTCACGAATTAGGAGTATTCCGATCTTGGTCCGGCCTTCGATGCCAGGCACCCCAATCTCGCACGCGTCTTCTGCACCGTTGCCATCTGAACGAGAGCTGTGTTCTTGTCCGGCTCGGCACCACAACGCATTCAAGAGATCGCGGCCGACAATCCCTCATTTGCAGGAGGAATGCCAAATCGGAGCAGACCGCTAATTGCCGTGGAATGAGGGGGTATGAAAGGCGATATCGAGATGGAAGTTGTCGAGAGTCGCAAGTGTCGATGCAAGTTCGACAGCAAGGATCGACCGCTCGTTCAGGTTGAGTCCCCTTTTACGTCAACAGATTTAAGGACCACACCTAAACTCAGATAAGCAGATCAGAGGCGACCGGCACGCAGAAGCGCAAGGAAAGGGAAATGGTCGCTGGTCAAGTGGTGTTCTCTTAATCTGTCCTCGGAAAAAATCAATGCCTTTCGCCTGGGGTTGCTCACGCGGGGTCGGGTGCATAACGGGGTCTGCCCCAGAATGCTTCTTCGATCAGGTCTGCCGGAGCGGCCATCATCCTGATCGCGCGGTCGCCTCACTGCGGCCTTATCAAATTAAAAACGCTAACGGTAGCCTGCCCGCTTCGTCGAACAATGTCTCTGAGCCAATGAATTGATCGTGCCCATGCGAAGGTTCTTTGACTTCTGCTCCCGCTCCATGCTACAGATGCCTAAACTGTCGTAAAATATGTCGAAGCTGTCGTCGCCAATTTCGACATTCAGCACATGTGGTAATTAATCTCGTTGCCAGATCAATGACTTGTATGGGAGGGAGTTTGGCACTCCGAGTGCTTCACCAACTTCGATGGAAAGTCTGACCTCACAACCGGATCTGCAACGTCAGAACATGCGACTTCAGTTGCTCCTGGATTTGACCAACAGCATCACGTCAAATCTGGACCTTCGGGAGGTCCTCCGCGCCACCTCCGCCAATGCGCGGGAAAAGATGCTGAGCGATCTAGCCGGCATAGGACTGCCCGACGAGGAGTCCGGGAAATTCAGAATATACGCGCTTGATCTTCCAGAGGGACCAGGACTCGTAAAAGAGGGCATGCTGATCAGTTTCGTAGGGGCAGGAAGAGCTGCGTTTGAGACTCTCAAGCCCACAATCGCATACACGTCAAATCCTGACGACTTTTCCCCCGAGGAACAGGCGCACAATGCGCTTCTCACGGAAAAGAAGATTGTTTGCAATATTCCTCTTGTAAGCCGCGGCCGCGCTCTGGGTATTCTGAGAGTCGGGCGAACAGCAGAACGTCCCTACGATGCCGACGAGATCGACTTTCTCCGCCTGGTTGGCGGCCAGGTTGCCATCGCAATTGAAAACGCCTTGGCCTATGAAGAGATTACCCGGCTGAAAGACAAGCTCGCCGAAGAGAAGCTCTATCTCGAGGAGGAGTTCCGCAGCGAGATGGGGTTCGAGCGGATCATTGGGAGCAGCCCGGCTCTGAGACACGTTTTGCAGTTGGTTGAAACGGTCGCCCCAAGCGATTCCACCGTTCTTTTGCTGGGCGAAACCGGAACCGGTAAAGAACTGATCGCCCGCGCCATTCACGAACGCAGCCGCCGCAAGGAACGCACGTTTGTGAAGTTGAACTGCGCTGCCATCCCCACCGGCCTGCTGGAGAG
>PMWR01000571.1 GCA_003166055.1 Acidobacteriaceae bacterium | reverse complement strand
CGTGAACCTCCACAAGCTCTAGCGCAAACGACTACATCGCTTTTTGCTGCAAGGTAACCACCGTCTCGCCCTTGTGCAAGGGGATGACATTCGCTCCAGCATCCGTCGCTGTTTTCGTAGAGATGGCCCACGGCTGTGCACCTGTTTTCGTGCTCGTCTGCGCGAGTCTCATGCGAGCCGTGGGTGAAGTCTCAGTCGCCGGCGCCATGTGCAGCCGCACCACATTTCCTTTTGGATCGAAGTCGACCGATTCGAGATGTCCGGCATCGAGCGTAATCCAAAGGCCAATTGGCGCGATGAAGAAGCGATTACGCGATGAGTCAAGCACGGTCGTGTGGATCAACCCGTGACGATCTTCAACGTTGCCGCCAAAGCAAATCCATCCCATCGCATCGTCATGCGTAAGGAATGTGCCTGTATTGATCGCATGTCCAAAGAAGTTGGGACCGTAGTCGCCGGTATACGGATCGAACATCATCCGGTCAGGAAAGGAATGAAATGCGGCCGAGGCAAAACCCTTTTCATCAATGTTTGAGAGCGGGCCCATCACCCCGCCATAGCCGACACGGAGCAGATAGAGATCGTTGGGATGCGCGCGATATTCCTCAAGAAGCGGAATAGCATTAATCCCTGATCCATAATGGTGCAATTGGCGCTCGATACGCGAGTATTTGGGATCACCGCCGTAGATGAAATCCCAGTAGCGTCTCGCGCTGCCGTTGTAACCCCAGCTTGGAATGGTTGGATCGTATGCCAGAATGGCATTGAGAGTAACTTCCGCCTTGTCGTCATAGTGGAAGTACCGCGTCCAGCCGTAAACTTCCTCCTGTCCGGTTGAGTCCCATGGCATCTCGCTGCCGAAAGGATAAGTCTCAGTCTTCCAGTGGTCCGCACGAGCACGCATTACACCCTCCAGCTTCTCAGCCTTATCCTTCCACCCTTCGGCCTTCAAGTCTTCCAATAGCCGAATGAACACTGTGCCTTCCATATTCCCGAATTGTGTGTAGTAGGGAGCTTGCGAAATCATGGCCAGCGAAGTCTCATAAGCTTGATTCAGATACCAATCCCATTTGTGTTTGACGACAAGCCCCGTGGTGTTGCGCGCCGTTCGATAAAGAGACCAATAAGCTGCCACAACGTGCGGATAGTTGAATGAACGCCCCAGGTCGTCGGCGCCTTCTTTGTTCCAACTCGTCCAACTGGTCCAGTTCAGCGTAGGATCATAAGTGAAGTTAGGGACAAGCGCAGGTTGATAGAAGAACAAGCTCTTGTGCACGCCGAACTTGTGTTCGCCTTCGTTCACCTGAAGATGTCCCCAGAGCACGCCGTCCACAAAGGTTTCAAGCTTCTGGATGTCTTCAGGGTTCGGTGCTAGATACTCCTTCATCGCGGCCGCAAGCCACGACCCTGCTCCCGCCTCGTCACTCAGCCCTGCAATCCAGACGCGCGAATCCTGGGTGACCTGCTTCCCTGCCTCGTCGTCATAACTGATGATGGACGGAGAACGATGAAAGGGATCGTTGGGCTGATCGAACCATTGCTGGTGAAACAGGAATCGGCCCATATCGGCGATCGCTTCGCTTTCCGGCTTGATGGTCCGATAGCCAATGCTCTGCACCGTCCCATCAGCGTAAGTGACAACCATGCGGAAGCGCCCCCATTGCCGTCCGCGTAGCGTATACGCATGCAGGTCCGCTGCGTTCACGCCATCATCGTGGATGAGAACCGCACCTGCGGGTTCGCTGACAATAGAACGCACTGGCGAATCGTACCGAATGAAGAGGCGCGCGTTGATATCTTGCGGGAGAATGTAGCCGGGGATCCCGACCGCAACCGGACGCTTGTGTTCAGTAAGAGTCGCTTCAATGTGGCGGACATCGGGCGCAACCAGGAAGCGCACGCCGACGCTCGCGCTTTCGCCGGGAGCGAGCGTTTGTGATGTCCCAGGGTTCCACTCATTCACGCCCTTCCACTCGTTCTGGGCGTATCCCGATGAGTGCACCATCCAGTCGAACGAGCCTTCAAATGTGGTGCCCCGCGGGGTGGGATCGTTGCCCAGGAGAACCCTGCCGGATGTGCGATCACGCCGATCAAGAATCGGCTTCCATTGTTCGAAGGGAGTGTGGCCGTCCGGCACAACAAGCAAGACCGGTCCCAAACCGTTCAAGCGAATGACCTGCACATAGCCCGCATCCTCGCCGATGTAAGGATCGTAAAACGAGCAGGTCTTATACGACTGATCGAGCGAGCGCCCATTCATGATGTTGTTGAACACCATCGGTATGCCGACGCCGCCCAATTCCAGGGGCGTGGCGCCATTGTTCGTGATGGCAAATCGCAGGACGAGATCACCGCTTTCGACTGACCACGTTCGGACAACCTTGAGCGGCGTGCCATCCGGCAGGCTGGAGGTGACGTCTCCACTGAATCGGCCGGCTTCAGCAGCAACAACGTTGACCGGCGCGCGATGAAACGCTGTCGAAACGTCCGTCCAGTCCTGAGCGCCCGCGGCTCGAATGCGCAGGTCAAGATCGCCAAGGTGGTAAAACGTATCCGCGGATCGCTCCTTCAGTCGGTCGCCGGGAGTGTAATCAATTGTTCTGTCTGCCTTCGGGGACAAGCGCGCAACCGTTCCTGAATACTTGAGGACTGTAACGCTGAGTTCCGAGGAATTCAATGTCGTTTCGCCGCCATCGATCATCGGCCCTGGAGGCAAAACCCGGGGACCACGCGGGGCCTGCGCGCTCGCGGAGACAACGAACGTCAAAGCAAGTGTCAGCACAAGAACAGGACGAAGAGATCCGCCGGAGAACCGCACTGCGACTTTTAGCCGTTGTCTCGAATCGAAAGAGTGCTTCATCGGAATACCTCGGTGGTTTGGGAAAGCGAAATACGCCCGTTGCGCAACCGAACAAATCATCGAAACAAGTGCGACAAATCTTGAGGGGGACTCACTTCCCTCCAGCTTGAGCTCGGCAGCTATCTCGTGGAGTTAACCCTTGCTGCGACAGTATACAATAATGTATAAATAACGCGGGTAGAAAACGACTCGACCCCATTGCGAGGATCATGGAACACCGACACACTGTCGCCCTTTTCATCACCCTCCTCGTTGCGTCGCTGATCCCTGCACAATCACCGAAACCTCGCATCATCCACAGCGCCGGAAATCCGATCCTTTCCGACGGCTCCTACTACTCCACCGATCCCGCCCCCCTGGTCGTTGGTGACACGCTTTACATCCTCGCCGGACGCGACGAGGCCCCATCCAATGTCAACGACTTCATCATGAACGAGTGGCAAATATTTGCGACCAAAGATGTTGCATCACACACTTGGCTCCATTACCCGGGAATCCTGCGCCCCGAAACTGTGTTTGCATGGTCGAAGCCGGGACATGCCTACGCCGGCCAAATCGTTCAGGGACCTGATAAGCGCTTTTACCTGTACGCTCCGGTTGAGGAGGGCAAGCGGGAACATTCTGACCCTTTCGTGATTGGCGTGGCCGTGTCCGACAGTCCCCTGGGACCGTGGAAGGACGCGCACCCGAGCGGGCCGATCGTCTCCCAGTCGCTCCCTGATCCCAACAACATTCAGAACATCGACCCAACCGCCTACGTCGATAGGGACGGGCGCGTGTATCTATACTGGGGCACATTCGGCAGGCTGCTTGGCGTCGAACTCGAACCCGACATGGTTACGCCCAAGGGCAAGGTGGTCCGCGTCAACACCCTCACCGGGTTCTTCGAAGCGCCCTGGCTCTTTCGCCGCAATGATACGTATTACATGATCTACGCCGACAACCAGGCCGGCCCCAATTCGCCTTGTACGCCCGCGGTCTACCATGCCTGCATCGCATACGGAACATCGAACTCGGCGCTCGGACCCTGGACCTATCATGGCGTGATCCTTGATCCTGTCTCATCAACCACGTCGCATCCTGGCGCGATCGAGTTCAAAGGCAAGTGGTACCTCATTTATCACACCGCAGATGCGAAAGGCGGGGGCCACTTCCGCCGCAGCGTTGCGCTCGACATCATGCAATGGGACGATAGCGTCTCACCCGCACGAATCCTTAAGGTGAAACAGACGCATGAGCCTACTCCGCCTCCACCTCCGACCCGCAACATCGCCCTGGTGGCGCACGCGACTGCATCCGACGAGCCGATTCCGGTCCAGTATTGGATCAAGGCTCTCAACGATGGCATCGTCCGCGAGAACCCGCTGCCCCCGGACATGTGGGCCAGTTGGACTCTACACAACCCGCCCAACCAATGGATTCAATATGAATGGGCTAAGCCAGTCACACTTGACGGCTCGCGCATTATGTTTTGGAGCGATCATCGTCAAGGTGCGAATGAAGGCGTCGCACCACCCGCAGCCTGGCGCCTCGAATATTTCAGCGGTGACAAATGGATTCCAGTAACGAACCCGAGCGGCTATCCAACCACGATTGGTTCCTTTGTCGACGTGAAGTTCGACCGCGTCACGACGCGCTGCCTTCGTGCAGTCTTTGACGCATCCGGCGATGGACAGAAATATGCCGCCGTCGCGGTTCAGGAATGGGAGACACTTGCTCCAGCGATCGTTTCACCCTCCGCACTGCAAAAGTTGACGCCAGCGAACGGAGCGAATTTGCAATGCCCGGCAAATTGATCTCAACGCGCAGTGCGTGCATACCAGGTGTACTCTTCGGTCAAAGTTAAGGCTCAGACGGTTATCAGGCGAAACAAACGAATTGGTTATGAAATGAGGGAGTATGGATTCGAAACTCACACGCAGATATTTTCTCGGCGGCGCCGTCGCTGCCGGCGCTTCAACTCTTCTGCCTCAGAAAGCCCAGGCTCTCTCCACAACAAACGCTGGCCCCAAACTCGCCTCTGACATTGATACGGCCAACGCTTCCCTGACGCATGCATCCGTGGCCAAGGTTAAATGGAAGGCCGACCCGTTTTCTATGACCGAAGTTCGTCTCCTGCCCAGCTTCTGGAAGGACATGATGGAACTTGATCGGAGTTACCTCTACTCCCTCCCGAACGAGCGCCTGGCGTATAACTTCCGTGTTACGGCCGGCATTCCCACCGACGCCGATCCACTCGGTGGATGGGAAGCGCCCGATTGCGAACTGCGTGGTCACTACGTCGGCCACTACCTCTCATCCTGCGCCCTGCTCCACGCAAGCACGGGCGATGAAACCATCCTCGCGAAGGGCAACACCCTCGTAGCTATTCTCGCTGAATGCCAGGCAAAGGACGGATATCTCGGCGCGTACCCGGCTACGTTTTACGATAAACTGCGCGCCCATCAAAGGGTCTGGGCGCCCTTCTACACCTACCACAAAATCCTGGCCGGCATGATCGACATGCATGAGCACACCGGCAACAAGCAGGCTCTCGAAGTCGCTCTTAAAATGGCCGACTGGGCTGACACATACTCCAAATCTTTCGCTGCTGACGACTGGCAGCGCGTTCTGCTCACCGAGCATGGAGGCATGAACGAGGCATCTTTCAACCTCTACGCCATCACGGGGAACGACAAATACAAAGACCTGGCCTACCGATTCGAGCACAAGAAAATATTCGATCCCCTCGCAGCCAATCAGGACATGCTCGCGGGCAACCACGCCAACACCAACATCCCCAAAATGATTGGTGCGATTCGCGGTTACGAACTCACCGGCGACAAGCGCTACCTGGATATTGCTCAGAATTTCTATCGCATCGTGAAGGATCACCACACCTACTGCACCGGCGGCACCAGCAATGGAGAATTATGGCACGCACCAGACGCCATCGCCAGTGAACTCGGACCGGCGGCCGAAGAGTGCTGCTGCTCCTACAACATGATGAAGCTCACACGCCATCTATTCGGACAGCAACCCGATGCAAGTCACTTCGACTACTACGAGCGCATGTTGATCAACGTCCGCTACGGCACACAAGACCGCAATGGCATGTTGATGTACTACGTCCCCTTGCGTCCGGGTCTCTTCAAGACCTTTGGCACGCAGTTCGATGCCTTCTGGTGCTGCACTGGAACCGGCTCGGAAGAGTACGCCAAGCTCAACGACTCGATCTACTTCCACGATGAATCATCTGTCTACGTGAATCTCTTCATCCCTTCCAGACTCGACTGGAAAGAGCGCGGCCTGCAGCTTCGCCAGACGACCAGGTTTCCCAACGAAGAGAGAGTCACGTTCAATATGGACGCTGCTCCATCCAAACCAACTTCACTCAAGATCCGCGTGCCCTACTGGGCCACCAAGGGTGTCACCGTCGCAATCAACGGCGAACCGATGAATCTGACGGCAACCCCATCCACCTATCTTGAAATCAATCATTCGTGGAAGACCGGTGATGTCGTCACCGTCGACATGCCTCTAACGCTTCATATCGATCAGGCGCCCGATGACAAACAGGTACAGGCTGCAATGTATGGTCCGCTCGTGCTGGCCGTGCGCCAGGGTTTCGAAGGCCTGACAAACTCCATGATCTACGATGGCTCGGGCCCGAGCGGCGCCGATGATGGATATCCCATGCCCACCGTCAACCTGCATTTCGGGGGCTGGCATCGGCAGAACCCTGAATCCACTCCTGCGCCGACCCCGTCCGCCGAAGACCTCATTTGGTTTGAACAAAAAGAAGGCTCTGAGCGCTACCCATTGCAGTTCCGCACCAGGGGACACGGTCCAACTCACACCCTGATTCCGCTCAACCTGATCATGGATGAACGCTATTCGGTCTACGTCCGCAACGAAGGGGTCGTCTAGCAATTTTTGGGAAGTAAAGCGCACTCTTTGGGGCAGAAAAACACAGTCAAGTCTTTAATGATTGTATTCAACGTCGTATACTTCAACGGAGTGTGAGCTTTGATGCCTGGCCGGCAATTGTCCCGACCGGACGTTCGAGTAATCTGTTTCCAGACCACCATGTCCAATAGCCAAATTTCTCAGCGCCTTGATGTTGTGGACTCCCATACAGCGGGGGAACCGACCCGCTGCGTTCTTCGCGGATTGCCCGATCTGGGTACTGGCTCGCTGGCCGAGCGAGCGGAACTGCTCCGAAATCAATACGATTTCTACCGTCGCGCGATTCTTTGCGAGCCTCGTGGCTCCGATGTATTAGTAGGCGCGTATCTGGTTGAACCTGTTAACCAGAAATGCGCTGCGGGCGTCATCTTTTTCAATAACGCCGGCTACCTCGGAATGTGCGGCCACGGGATTATCGGAGTCGCTGTCACTCTGGCTCACCTGGGCCGCATCCAGCCCGGCGAACACCAGATCGAAACGCCTGTCGGCACCGTGCGGATTCAATTGCACCCCGGCAATCTCGTCACCGTCCGCAATGTTCCAGCCTATCGCTACCACTCGGGCATCACCGTCGATGTGCCGGACTATGGCTCGGTCACGGGCGATGTAGCGTGGGGCGGCAACTGGTTTTTCCTCGTCGGAGATCATCCCTTCCGCCTCACTCTCGACCAGATCGAGCCGCTGACAACCTATACCTGGGCAATTCGTCACGCACTCTCGACAGCAGGCATTACCGGCAACAACGGTGAAGAGATCGACCACATTGAACTCTTCACTCCGGCCCACCACCCGCATAACCACGGCCGCAACTTCGTCCTCTGCCCCGGCAAGGCTTACGACCGCTCACCTTGCGGCACTGGAACCAGCGCCAAGCTGGCCTGCCTGGCGGCTGAGGGTCATCTGCAAGAAGGCGAGCCGTGGCGGCAGGAAGGCATCCTGGACACCGTCTTCGAGGGCAGCTTCACTTCGATCGAAGCGAAGCCGAGTCAGAATGGAATTCCCGCAGGCATGGCAAGCATCATTCCCACCGTCACGGGTTCCGCGTATGTAACCGCTGAATGCACCCTCATCTTCGATCCCGATGACCCATTTCGCCTCGGAGTTCCTGAATGAGCAATGTTGCGCCGCAACGCTTCGACGTCCTGATCGCGGGCGGCGGCATTGTTGGATCTTCCTGTGCACTTGCCTGCGCCCAAGCCGGCCAGCGCGTTGCGCTTGTGGAGCGCGACGTGCTGGGCAGCGGGGCTACCGCCGCGGGCATGGGCCACATCGTCGTAATGGACGACTCAGAAGCTCAATTCGCTTTGACCCGCCGGTCCCAGCAGTTATGGCAAAAGCTGAGCGTCACGCTTCCTGCGACCGCGGAGTACGAAGCGCCAGGAACATTGTGGGTAGCAGCAGACGAAGAGGAGATGGCCGAGGCTGAGCGGAAACATCGATGGCTCGCCCCGCGTGGCGTCCCCAGCCAGGTGCTTTCCAGCAGCGAACTCTCCACGCTCGAGCCCAACCTCTGCGCAGGCCTGGCAGGCGGGCTGCTGGTGATTGAAGACGCAGTTGCCTACCCTCCCGTTGTTGCATTGCATCTGGCCCGGCAGGCGGAAGCACTGGGCGCAGTCTTGATCGTCGGCCGCTCCGTCACTCAACTTGCGGATGGTGAAGCCACACTCGACGACGGAACCCGCCTCCACGCAACCAGCCTTGTGAATGCTCTCGGCGCTGAAGCACCCCGATGCACGCCCGGCATCCCGGTGAAAAAACGCAAGGGTCACCTCGCCATCACCGATCGCTACCCCGGCTTTGTGAGCCATCAACTCGTCGAACTCGGTTACCTGAAGAGCGCGCATTCCGTCAGTGCTGACTCAGTGGCTTTCAATGTGCAGCCGCGCCAGACCGGGCAGATTCTCATCGGTTCTTCGCGTCAATATGGTGATGAAGGCGCGGCCATCGACCAGGAAATGCTTTCTGCGATGCTTGCCCGTGCCACGCTCTATCTGCCATCTTTGGCCTCGCTCAGTCTGCTGCGCGTCTGGACAGGCTTTCGCGCCGCGACGCCAGACAAATTGCCCCTTATTGGGCCGTTCCCCGGCGACGCAACGGTCTGGCTCGCCACCGGCCACGAAGGCCTTGGCATCACAACCTCGCTCGCGACCGCCGAACTGCTCGCCGCCCAGCTTACCGGCGCACAGTCCGCTATCCCGCACGAACCTTATCTGCCGGTCCGCTTCAATTCGGCGTCGAACACTGAACACGCATCCCCAGAACCCGCTCACCAGGAGAACTCATGAAATTCACCGGAGTCATGCCCGCAATGACCACCGCCTTCGACGCAAAGCTCAAGGTGGATCACAAATTCGTCGCTCATCACGCCCAGTGGCTCATCGAAAACGGTTGCACCGCCATCGTCTGCCTTGGTTCGCTTGGCGAATCATCCACGCTGCGTTTCGAAGAGAAGATCGAGATTCTCAAAACCGTCGTTGCAGCTCTCGACGGCAAAGCTCCTGTTGTAGGCGCCATCTCCGCGCTCTCCACAGCGGAAGCCGTGGACCTTGCCAAAGCCGCCCACGACGCAGGCTGCTCCGGCCTCATGATTCTCCCGCCCTACGTCTACAAAGGAGACTGGCGCGAGAACAAGGCGCATGTGGCGGCGATTCTCAAGGCCACTCCACTGCCCGGAATGCTCTATAACAACCCCGTTGCCTACGGCGTCGATTATCTGCCGGAACAAATCGCAGAACTGGCACAGGATTATCGCAATCTCACCGCCGTCAAAGAATCGTCGACTGACATTCGCCGCGTCTCCGCTATTCGCGCGCTGGTTGGCGATCGGCTTGAGATCTGCGTCGGCGTCGACGACGCCATTGTCGAAGGCATCGCAGCAGGAGCCGTGGGCTGGGTCGCCGGCCTCGTGAACGCCTTTCCGCGCGAATCGGTCGAACTGTTCAACCTTGCCCGCGCAGGTCGCGACGCCGAAGCCTTCGAACTCTACTGCTGGTTCCTGCCCATGTTGCGTATGGACACCGTGCCCAAGTTCATCCAACTCATCAAACAGGTGCAGGAAGAGGCGCACATCGGCTCAGCCCGTGTACGCAGCCCACGGCTTGAAGTCGTGGGCGATGAGTTGGCCGCCACGCGCAAGGCCTTCAAGTACGCCAAGGCACACCGCCCCGCCGTCGCAATCGCCAGCACGCCGTTCAAGGCTTGAGAATGTAGTATCGGACCTTAACCGCTGAATCCACCAACGACACTGCCAAACCACGATCGACTAAAACATTGTTTCATCCACGAGAGTCAAGAACATGCCTTTGACCGGACAATCCTTTCTCGGCAGCCAGCGCGGCGCGCTCGGCGGCACCGCGATCCACGCCATCAATCCCTCCACGGGCGAGGAGCTCGACCCCGTTTACTCGTCCGTCTCTGCGCAAGAGACGGACCATGCGGTCCAGCTCGCAGCGCAGGCCTTCCCTGCCTATTCCGCCGCAAGCGGAAAAACTAAAGGCGCATTCCTGCGTCAAATTGCCGATGGCCTCGACGCAATTCAGCAGCAACTGGCCGAGCGCGCACATCTTGAAACCGCTTTGCCCATGCCGCGTTTGCTCGGTGAGGTGAGCCGCACAACCGGTCAGCTTCGCCTCTTCGCTTCGGTGGTTGAAGAAGGCTCATGGGTTGAGGCGCGCATCGACCCTGCATTGCCAGACCGCAAGCCACTTCCCCGCCCCAGTCTGCGCTCCATGCTGCGCCCACTCGGTCCGGTGGTTGTCTTCGGAGCCAGCAATTTTCCGCTTGCCTTTTCCGCGGCCGGTGGCGACACTGCCTCCGCACTTGCCGCCGGCTGCCCGGTCATTGTGAAAGCCCACTCGGCGCATCCTGGAACCAGCGAGTTGGTTGCGACCGTCATTCAGCAGGCAATCGCGAATTCAGGCTTACCCGAAGGCGTGTTCTCGTTGATCTACGGCTCCGGTGTTGAAGCCGGCGGAGCGCTGGTGCGCCATCCTTTGGTTCAGGCCGTCACCTTTACAGGCTCGCTCGGAGCAGGCCGCACTCTCATGGGCATGGCCGCCGCGCGTCCGCGTCCCATCCCGTGTTTCACTGAAATGTCCAGCGGCAACCCGGTCTTCATCTTGCCCGGCGCTCTAAAGACGGGGCCAGAGACTCTTGCCCAGGGGCTCTTCAACTCCTTCACCCTCGGCGCCGGCCAGTTCTGCACCAAGCCAGGAATCGTCCTGCTCCCTGAACAGCCCGAAACCGCAGGCTTCCTCGCCAAGCTCACTGAACTTGTGGCCCAGGCACAGCCCTACACCCTGCTCACCCCCGGGATCGCCCGCGAATACGCCCGTGCCGCCAGCCATCGCGTCACGCAGGCCACGCTCGCCTCAACGGCTACCGCATCCGATCCCGCGCCCGCTTGTCCCGCCAACGCCCAACTGTTCTTAAGTTCTCTCGATGAGTTTCTCAATCAGCCCGAGCTCTCTGAAGAGATCTTCGGCCCCGACACTCTCCTGGTTCGCTGTGATTCCCCTGCGGCGTATCTCCGCGCCGCCCGCGCGCTCGATGGACACCTCACTGCTACGTTGCTCGGCTCGGAAGAAGACCTCGCCGCCAATCGTGAACTAATCGCGATCCTCGAAGAAAAGGCCGGACGCATCCTCTTCAATGGCTTCCCCACCGGCGTTGAAGTCTCGCACGCCATGGTGCACGGTGGACCCTATCCGGCCACCGCTGACGCCCGTTTTTCTTCCGTCGGGACACGTTCCATCTATCGCTTTGCACGACCCGTCTGTTTCCAGAACTTCCCAGACGCACTGGTCCCGGCGGAGTTGCAAGCCGCAAATCCGTTGGGAATTCTACGTTTGATCGATGGTGTTCCGAGCCGCGAGGCAGTCCCGCTCTGATCGCTAAACAAATTCGGCGGCAATCAACCGGCTATTGGCTTTTGCTGACGCCAAGCTAGCTACCAGCTACCGCGTTCGCCGTAGAGATCGATGACTTTGCCGAGGCGACCGCAGCCATTTTCCCAGTTCACTGTGATCGCACGCTCCAGGCGGTCGGGATTGCCCTCAACGAGAGCGGCGATGATCTCTTCATGCTCCATGACGGAGATATGCAGTTCCCCGATGATCGAACTCGCATAAAGCCGCCAATAACGCTCTGTTTGCGGCTCAATTGCACGGTGCAGAGTGCTTAGGCGCGGTCCTGAGCCGGCTGAAATCACAAGCCGATGAAACTCGTGGTCAAGGTCGAAGATGTCCGGCCCGTTGAAGCTGTGCTCATGAGCAATCTGCGCCAGCTTGCCGTTCACCACCCTCAATTTGGCTGCCAGTTCCTCGCGATCCGGCTTGGGCAAAGCTGCGGCGAAGCGGCCGGCGAGCCCCTCGATCCGGCCAATGATCGGATACAACTCGCTCGCATCTTCTTTGGTGAGCGGCGCAACGATCATGCGCGATTTGCTGCCATTGCGTTGCTCAAGGACGTAACCCTCGCGCTGCAGCAGGTAAAGTGCGCCGCGAACCGGGGTGCGGCTCATGTTGAGGTGCTCGCACAGATCACTCTCGGAGATCCAGGTGCCGGGAGCCAGGCGCGCATGCACCACCAACTCGCGAATCCGCTGAAAGGCAACGCCTACGCTGGTTCCGTGCTCTGCCTTCTCCGGCTTTTTCTTCGAAACCCGAACTGCTTTCAACGCTGAAGGCGTCACGTGCTTCACTCTCCGGCTAGTTCAATCTCACAATTACACTGTGGCTTTGAAGACCGGCATACACGGCATTCTTAAGGAAAACGATAACCGAGCGCCGTCTTCTTCTCGCAGCAACCGTGAAGATGCATTCGTCCCCGCATCGGAACCATGTTCCGGCATCTTTTGCGAGTAACTGGTGCTCCCTTACATTCTAGCAACAATTCCTCCATTTACCAGTTGGCTATTTGCGCACCCACCTCAACAACAGCGCAGCCACCATTAAAATCGGACTCCCGATATGAAGACACCCCCGGTGCCCCAGGAGCGGACTCGCAGTGAGATAACTGAGAGCCCCCGCTCCTGGTTCCAGCATTCAGGATTTCTAGAAGCGGAAATTCCCGCGGATTTCAATGTTCCTCGGACCGTTGGCCGTTCCATTCGTCGTTCCAAACGTACCGTCCTGAACACCGGTATCCATGCCTGCCCAAGCCACATGATTGAAAGCATTGATGAACGCGGCCTGGAGGGTAAAATTCGTATTCTCGGGCAGCGGTATCACTTTGGTGATCGCCATATCCGTGCTGATCCACTTCGGGTCATGCAGCCACATCAGTGTGCCAAATTGGCCGGCCGTAAACTGCGGGCTGATGTACTGGGTATTAGCCTGTCCACTGCTCGAGTTAATGTACTTGGGATCGAAGAGACTCACCCGCCCGCTTCCCGGAACGCCCGGACGAACGCCGATCTGTTTCTGCAACTGTGAAACGCTAACACCGGTCAGACTGATACCTGAATCGCTCTGGTTGAAAGTCTGTGTTCCGCCATTAAAGAGATGCGGATCGCCGGTTTGCCGCGTGAGTATCGTTCCAATGGTCCACCCCCCGATCACGGCGTTTGCAATCGGGTTCGTGTTGAAAAAAGGCTGCTTATGGCCGAATGGAAGGTCGTAGGTCCCGCTGAGGTGAAACACCTGGCGAATGTCGAATGAACTCGGAAAATAATTCAGATGCCTGTTGCGCAGGGTGTAATAGCCCGGGGCGCTGTTGCCAGCGGGGCCGTTGCCACCTGCTCCGTTCCCGCCGCCTCCGTAAATGCCTGGAGTTATGCTTCCCTGGACGTTATTGTCCAGCGAATGACCCAAGGTGTAGTTTGCATCGAACTGCATTCCGTGGTTCAGCCTTTGCCGGAAATCTGCTTGCAATGAGTTGTAGTTGGAGTATCCGGAATTCGTCATCTCATCGATGCCTTGCCCAGCAGCGAAAGGATTCGCCTGGAAGAAGTTGATGGGATAGGTTCCAGTGGCGGGAGTGCCAATCTGATTGCACCCGCTGAACGTTGAGATCATCGAACAAAGGTAGCTGGGGTTGCCGGCGAGAGCATTCGCGAAAGCACCGGCCTGCCCCTGATTGAGGTACGTAATGAACTGGCCGTTGGTGTAGTTCCCGGCCGCTCCCGTTGCCGCAAAGGCTTCGTCAAAAATTGGCGTTGGATTCGATCCCTGAAATGTCGTTCCTCCTGAAGCGGCCAGGTTGGCTTGTGCCGCCTGGAAGTCCTTCAGGAAGCCATTCTCAAAGATGTTGACCTCGTTGTAATTCACACCCAGCCATTGATCTTTTGAAACATTGCCGACATAGCGAACCTCAAGCACATTGTTCGCACTCAGTTGGCGCTGAATTCCGACCTGCCAGGATTCGACATAGGGTTGCTTGATGTGGGGATCGAAGGTGAGATACCCGGTGCCGCTGAACGCTTGGTACACCTCAGGGATCACCGGCTGGAACGGCGATGGCGAGGTTGATGTAAGCGCAGGAAGTGAGCCGCCCAGATTCACAGAGCCTGCGTTGTAAAATCCCGGCGCTGGGGTGCCGCCGCCAGGAGCAACCGGATTGGCATAATAGTAAGTATTGAAATTTGCTCCATTGTTCGATCCGAAATTCCAGAAATTCTGGGCTCCTTCCGTGTAGTTCTTGAAGGTGTAACTGCCGCGAATGACGGTTTTCCCGCTGCCGAAGAGCCTGCCCATCAGAGTTCCCGGATCTCCCTGCGGATTCCAGGCAAAACCTACGTTCGGCTCTGGGTGCACATAAGTTGGGCTATAGGATTCAGCCTGGGGTCCTTCGACTGGATTCTGGTCCCCCGTGAGCGAGCCCGGCTGAAAAAGCTGGCCCACTCCAGTCGGTCCCCACAAGTCAGCTACAGTCGGATGAG
>PMWR01000252.1:5910-6110 GCA_003166055.1 Acidobacteriaceae bacterium | reverse complement strand
CCCCACCGGAATCATGAAAATCGTCAGCCGCCCCAGCGGGTCGTCCGAGCTTAAAACCGGCGAACCTGGCAGGTTGGCGCCCCATGTCGCCGCGTCAGCAATCGGAAGGAAAAACATCAGGTGCGGGTGCCAATGCCCGACGCCGTCGTTCAGGTACCCGTCCTTCGACATCATGTAGCACATCGCGCCCCGCTCCTGCT
>PMWR01000252.1:0-5902 GCA_003166055.1 Acidobacteriaceae bacterium | reverse complement strand
CCGTTCTTGCCCTGCACCGCGGTTTCATAGCCATGGCGCCCCATGACCATCACCTCGGCATCCTTTGAAATGGAGTCAGGAGCGGCGCTCCGAGCCAAAGCGATCTCCGCATCGCGCTCCATCATGTACTGCTCAACCGGAGCTATATTCGGATACGGATCCTTCGCCGCCTGCGCCCGCAACTGCGCCGCCCCGCTGAGCGCCACAACCGCCGCAAACGTCAAAAACACAACCGCCCTGAGAGTTTTCCTCTTCATTGGATTCTCCTGTGGTACGCAAGCCGTTCACTGGCCTGGACGCCGGCTCGCCACAATACGTTGATATCAATATATTCGGACCCGGTCAATCTTTAATTCGAGGATTCTTATCGAGCCCGATTCTGCCCCGTGCCCCATCCATTCCGCTTCTCTTTGCGGAAATGGTAGGACGCAGAACGCCCGTGCGAGCGAATAGCGAGCTTTTGGCCGCACCGCAGGTGCCCGGCGTGAATGATTCCCAAAAAAAATGCAGGAGGTTTGCCGATAATATCGAGCAATCGGCGCACAATGAATTCATAGCGCCCCTCACAACCAGCGCGGCGCCCGGAACACCGCCATAACCCCTTTGCTGTCACATATCTGCAAGCAACTCGCGTCGAATCAACCGCTTACAGCGACGCCCACCCTGTATCTCCATGAAAAACAAGCTACTTATTCGCAGAGATGGGGGGGGAGGGGTATCCCGGCCATTCACCACCCCGGAGCCCCACCCCAATCCGGAGCCAAAGCCAAAAGCTGGTGTCAAGCTGCTAGTAGCTTCCGCCCTCCACTGTCCACTGCACCTAATTCACTGCCTCACCCTCACTGGTACTTAAACGACTTGTCCGGATACGGCGGATGCTGCGGCACCGGCCGCGGATCGGCCTTGATCTCCTTCTCCAGCAGATCGATCCCCGCCTGCAACTGCGCGTCGCTGCCCGCAAACGTAGCGTGCGGCAGGTTGTCGACCACGACGTCAGGGTCAACCCCATGGCCCTCAATCAGCCACTTGCCGTCCGCGCTGTACACGCCCATCTCCGCCGCCGTCGCCACGCCTCCATCCGCCTGAAAGTTCGAGCCAGAGAGCCAGATCTCCCCTCCCCACGTCCGCGTTCCAATCACCTTGCCCATCTCAAAATGCTTGAACCCCTCGGTAAACGCCTCGCCATCTGAAGCGGTCTCCTGATCGCACAGCACCACGATGTGCCCGCGGAACGCGTACTGCATATTCCACTGCGGATTGCCCACGCGCGATTGCCAGTAGAACCAGGCCTTCCGCAGCAGGTCCGCCAGCAGCCACGGATCGATGTTCCCGCCATGATTGTGCCGCACGTCGATAATCAGCCCCTGCCGATCGAACACGGGATAGTAGTCGCGCGCCCATTGGTCGATGTCGTTCGGTCCCATCGCCTGCAGATGCACATAGCCGATCGTTCCCTTCGATTCCTCCTCGACCTTCAGCCGCCGCGTATATTCCCACTCCGCATAACGCAGCGTGGCGTCGTCGCGCGCCCTGATCGGTGTCACCAGCACGTCGCGCGTCTCGCCGGCAGTCGGCTTCACCCGCAGCATCACCTGCTGGCCGGCCTTCCCGCGCAGCAGCACCCGCTCGTCCGGAACCGTCAGCACACTCTGCCCATCGATGCTGACGATCACCTCGCCCTCCTTCACCGTCGAGTCGGGCCGCGCCAGCGGCGGCGCCTGGTCCGGCAGATCGGGATCGTGCAGGTAGATATGCTCGACCACGTAGCCGCCTGCCTTCTCATCGCGCCGCAGCACCGCCCCCAGCGTAGCGATATCCACCTCATCCGACGGCTTCCGCGCATCTCCGCCATGCACAAACGTATGCAGCGCCGACAACTCGCTCACCATCTGCGCAATCACGTCGTTCAGCTCATCCCGGTCGGCCACGCGGTCCACCAGCGGCAGATACCGGTCCCGCATCGCCACCCAGTCCACCCCATGCATGTTCTTGTCATAGAAGTAATCCCGCTCCAGCCGCCACGCATCCAGGAACAGACCACGGAACTCGTCCCGCGGATTGGTCGAGTACGTCCAGCGCGAGACATTGATCTCGGCCTTCGCCAGCGCCTTGGGATCGCTCAAAGCCCCGGCCTTGACTCCGGAATCGAGGATGTAGAAGTTATCGCCTTTTGCCACCAGAGTCTTCTTCCGGTCGAGTGATATCTCAAAGCCCTTCACGTCTGACATCACTGTATCCACGTCGTCGCCCTTGTTGGCAATGTCCAGGCATTGCAGTGACTGGTGCCGGCGCTGGTCGTCGGAGGCGCTCATCCAGCACAGGCGCTTCTCTGCCGCCTGCAGATCGCCGTAGTTGCCCGGCGGTACAGGAACCTCGGTGAGGCGCGAAGCCAGATCGGTGAAGTCGATCTTCACTTCCGCCGCCTTCTTGTCGTCCTTCTTATCGGCAGACTTGTCGGACTCCTTTTCGTCTTTCTTGTCGTCCTTCTTAGCGGCGTCGGACTTCTTATCGTCTTTCTTGTCTCCGTCAGTTTTCTTGTCGTCCGCGGGCTTCTCGTCGTCTTTCTTGTCGGGATGCAGCTCGTCGGCCGGCAAGAATGGCGAGCGCAGGCCAGTAGTCAGCGCAAGCTGATAAATCTTCTCCGCGCGATCGAAGTGCGGCTGCGGTGCGCGCGGGCCCCAGGGCGCTTGCACTGTTGTTTTGAGATTGCGATCGGAGAGGAAGTAGAGCCATTTTCCATCCGAACTCCATGCCGGATTGGAGCTGTTGTAGCGATCGGAGGTCAGCGCCTCAATCGCGCCCGATTCAACGTTGCACACCTTGACCTCATCGTAGCCATTCGTCGCCGCTTGAACGTAGGCGAGCCAGCGGCTATCGAGGGACCAGGTGAGGTCATTGAAGCCGCCGTTCGTCGATTGCGCGATGCGCTTATCCTGCTTCGTCTTGATGTCGTAGATCCAAAGCTGCTGGTCCTTGTCGTGATGGGCGAGCCAGTGTCCGTCCGGCGATGGCACCCCCTCCCAACGCAGCACCTTGGCGTCGTGCGTCCACTGCTCCGGTGGAGTTTCGCCGTTTGCCGCAAATTTCCAGAACTCCGTTTCGCCGCTTTCAGTCGATAGCGCCACAATGCTCTTGCCGTCGGGCATAAAGTGCGCTTCGCGATAGCGCACGTCGGACTTCTCCGCGACTTTCACGATGCGGCCGGTTTTGGCCGGCAGTGTGAACACTGCACCGCGTGCTGTGAAAACGGCGCTCGAGCCATCCGGAGAAATGTGTACCGAGGTGAGATAATCCATCGGCTTCTTTACCCAATGCTCGCGCATCTGGTCGAAGTCGGAAATCAGCGTAATGGGAATCACTTCCTCATGGCCGGTGTTCAGGTCGAGAAGCCACAAGTCGGAACCCGAAGCATAGACAATGCGCCCATCATTCAGCGACGCGGATTCAACATCGAAAATATGTTGATGGCTTTCCTGCTTCACGCCGTGCCCGTCAGCGTCCATCGAGTAGACATTCATCACGCCGTCGCGATCGGAGAGAAAATAGAGGCGCCCATTCGCAAACATGGGATTGGTCGAGGTGCCGGGCCAGTCCGAAGTCAACGGCACAGCCTCATCCTTGCCATCGAACCTCCACAGATTTTCCGCCCATCCACCCTTGTAACGCTTGGTCTCACTCCACTGGTGGAACCAGCGCGTGAAAAAGAGTGCGTGGCCGTCAGACGAATACGCTGCTTCAGCGGCCTGTGCGAGCGGAATCGTCTCGCGCCCGCCGTTGCTGCCGATGAGCACCAGCTCATCTCCTGGCAGTGTGGAATAGCGTTGCGTCGCAACGATTACGCGGCCATCAGGCGCCCATCCAGCCGGCTCGGAGCTACCGTCCCAGGTCCGCCGCTGCGGCAATCCGCCATCAATCGGAATCGTGTATACCTCGGTCGGCCCTTCATAGTTGGCGCTGAAGGCAACCAACTTCCCATCCGGCGAAATGATCGCTTTATTCTCAGTCCCGGCGGCGGAGGTGAGCCGGTGTGCCGCACCGCCGAGAATACCAACCGACCACAAATCCCCCTCGGACGTGAACAGGATGGTGTCGCCGTGCAGCGCGGGGTCAGTGTAGTAGCCGCGATGCAGATCAGGCGGATCGCTGGCGAACGCAGACACCGGTAAAGCAACAAGGCAGAGCGTTGAGGCAACGGTCAAGGAAGTAGAAATCAAGGATTGCAGGATTCTTCGAGAGAACATATGGCCGGCTCCAATCGAGTTACATGAAACGCCAGTGTGCGGCGTGGCATCTGGAACTCAATGCCACAGCTGAGTTTTTCAGAGAGTACGCAATCAGGGACCCGAAAGTGAAGTTTCAATGTATCAGTGAGGACGGCCCGGAAGCACAAAATGTTCCGCGCAACGCGGCTCATAGGAGTCGCCCGGCACCTTCACCGGGCTGTCAAACGGCGCGGGCTGGCCCTCGATCAGGCGCTGCGAGTAGAAAGCCCGGTTCCCGCATGCGCAGTACGCAATGCACTCGGTAATGCTTCCGCCGTAAGCGCCGACGAACCACGAAAGGTCGAGCATCTCGCCAAACGGGAGGGCGCGGAAGTCCAGATCGAGCCCCGCAATCAGCACGTCATGATTTGCATCGAGCAGCGACCGTGTGAACGGGAACAGGCCCTCAACAAATTGGCCTTCATCGATGGCGATGCATTCAATTCTCTTGCCAATGTCCTTTTCCTTTGCGGCAATCACCGGAAGAACCGCCCATGGGTCCTGAGACTTGAATTCGAGCGCATTCATCTTTCCGTGGCCCTTCGGATTGCGGCTTTCCACCACCCCAGGCCCACCCTTGGTGTCGTCGCTGGGCTTGAGAACCAGGACATATTGCCCTGCGTATTGACGGCGCATGTCGGCGCGCCGCAGCAACTCCGCCGTCTTGTTGCTCCTCATCGGTCCCAGGAGCAGTTCCAACTTCCCTGCCATGCGGTCGCCTTCTCCTTATTGCGGGGTCGCTTGATCGGAATTCGGCCCGGAATCGGACAGATTACCACGCGCGGGTGGAATGGCATGTGCGCGGGCGTGAACGCCTGCACGACAGCCAGTCTGGAGAGTGATTCCATGAAAGCGTAGGCTCCCCAGACCCCGAGTAGATTGGTTGCTGCGAAACGAACACTGGCTCGGGATGAAAGAAGCCGAGCATGACGATTATAGGATGTGATTCTCATCCGCGGTTTCAGCAGATCGCCTTTGTCAACCAGGAGATGGCGAGTATGGTGAGCGCCGTTTGGGGCCATCCGGGGGAGGCAGAGCAGTTTTACCGGTCTCTGGCGGAAAGGCAGGTGCGCAACGATACGATGCCGGCCGGACCGAATACATGGTTGGTGGAACCTGAACGGTTGCCACCGAGAGTGAATGAATGCAAAGTGCGGGCTTGGGTCGTTGATGCAAGGAAAGGTGGATTTCAAATATGGAACGAATCTCAGGAAGAACACCTGAGATTCGTCTAAAGCTCAATGGTGGGTTTGGGAAACACTGTGTTGTGCTACTCCCCCCTGCCCCCCCGTCTCTGCAACGAAGTGCCTTGTTTTTCAATGGGATAGGGCATGGGCTTCGCTGTAAGTCGATGATTTCAATAGAGTTCTTTGCAGATGTTTCATAAAAAAGGGGTTACGGTCGTCTGGCCGGGGGCCCCTGGGTTTTAACTGGTGCTATGAAACGATTGTGCGCCAAAAGGGGATAACTATCGGCAAATTGTCAGCGGATTATTTTGGAGCTCGAATCATGCCGTCCCTCCAGGACGGCGGCGTCGGTTGGGGGCGGGGTTCCACGGGTTGCACCCGTGGCTCCTTCGAAAATGCTGGTGATGGTGGCGGACGCGCGGGCGGATGTGGACGTCCGCGGTACAGCGGGTC